>NZ_JBYRFX010000595.1:0-22088 GCF_057815775.1 Inquilinus sp. | reverse complement strand
CTGCTGTTCAGCGATGCCCTCTCGCCGGCCTCGCGCCACCAGCTGGCGGCCTGGCTGATCACCACCAAGACGGGCGACGCCCGGCTGCGCGCCGGCTTCCCGGCCGGCTGGCTGGTCGGCGACAAGACCGGCACCGGCGGCAACAAGGCCGGCAGCACCAACGACATCGCCGTCGCCTGGCCGACGGATCGGGGACCGATCATCGTCGCCGCCTATTGCGAGGTGCCGTCGAAGTCGCCGGAGCAGCAGAGCGCGGTGGTCGCCGAGATCGGGCGGATCGGTCGCATGGGCCGGGCGACTCCTCGATGGTCGGGGCGGGTGGAACAGGGGCCGCCGGCACGATGGACCGCGCCGGCGGCCCGGGCCGGTTCAGACCTGCGAGACGATCCGCCCGATCTCGGCGACCACCGCGCTCTGCTGCTCCGGCGACTTCGACGGCACCTCGCAATAGGCGGTGACGATGATCGGTCCCCGATCCGTCGGCCAGGCGACGGCGATGTCGTTGGTGCTGCCGGCCTTGTTGCCGCCGGTCCCGGTCTTGTCGCCGACCAGCCA
The DNA here is from genome assembly GCF_057815775.1 of Inquilinus sp. Classification (NCBI taxonomy): domain Bacteria; kingdom Pseudomonadati; phylum Pseudomonadota; class Alphaproteobacteria; order Rhodospirillales; family Rhodospirillaceae; genus Inquilinus; species Inquilinus sp. Next base: position 21,533 of record NZ_JBYRFX010000595.1, on the reverse strand, counting down.
GCCGGCCGGGAAGCCGGCGCGCAGCCGGGCGTCGCCGGTCTTGGTGGTGATCAGCCAGGCCGCCAGCTGGTGGCGCGAGGCCGGCGAGAGCGCGTCGCTGAACAGCAGCTTGCGCAGGGTCTCCAGCATCGCCGCCGGCGTGGTGGTGTCGCGGGGATCGCCCGGCCCGGCATAGTCGTTCAGCGTCGGCTCGGTCCGGTCCAGCCGCGTGACCTCGTCGCCGAGGGAGCGGGCGAAGGCGGTCAGCCCCGCCGGGCCGCCGAAGCTGGCGAGGATGAGGTTGGCGGCCGTGTTGTCGCTGTGTGTCACGGCGGCGTCGCAGAGTTCGGCCACCGTCATGCCCGCGCCGCCGACGCGATCCCCGATCGCCGACTCGCTCACCACGTCCTTCTGGGAAAACACGATGCGCCGGTCCAGCCGCTCCTGCTTGCGGTCGACGCGGGACAGGACGAAGCCGGCAGCCAGGGCCTTGAAGCTGCTGCACATCAGGAAGCGCTCATCGGCCCGGTGCCCGATGCGGGCGCCGGTGGCCAGGTTGAGCGCGGCCACGCCCAGGCGGCCGGGCTGGGCCCGTTCGAGCGCGGCGAGCCGGGCCTCGGCATCGCCGCCGGCTTGCGCCTTTACCACGGCGGGAAGGCCGGCGAGGACCGGGATTGCGAGCAATGAACCGGCCAGCGCCCCCCGGCGCGATACCGAGATCGTCATTCCTGTCTCCATGATTCGATTGGCTGCCGGACGGGCGGGCGTCGCCGCCCCGTCCGCGACGGCGCCGTCGTGCCGGGGCGCCGTGACCCCTGAATAGGCGGAAGCCATGCCCATAGCCAAACGAGGAATACTTCGCTTAGACATGAGATAATGTTGGTCAAGCCAGGTGGGTCGATGGACGTCTCGAAGATGCCGCTCAATGCCCTGCGCGCCTTCGAGGCGTCCGCCCGGCTGGGCAGCTTCACCCGGGCGGGGATGGAGCTGCGGGTCACCCAGACCGCCATCAGCCACCAGGTGAAGGCGCTGGAGGAGACGCTGGGCGTCACCCTGTTCGAGCGCCTGCCGCGCGGCCTGGCCCTGACCGACGAAGGCCTGGCACTGCTGCCGGTGCTGACCGACGTGTTCCGCCGCATGAGCGCCACGCTCAGCCAGCTCGAGGAGGGCAATTTCCACGAGATCCTGACCATCGGCGTGGTGGCGACCTTCGGGATCGGCTGGCTGCTGCGGCGGCTGGGCTCGTTCAAGGCGCAGCACCCATCGGTGGATCTGCGCGTCAAGACCAACAACAATCGCGCCGACATCCTGGCCGACGGCCTGGACTGGTTCATCCGGTTCGGCGACGGCGCCTGGCACGGAACAGATGCTTTGCCACTGATGGGCGCGCCCCTGTCGCCGGTCTGTGCCCCAGCGCTGCGGGCGCGCCTGCACAGCCCGGCGGATCTGGCGAACGAGCAGCTGCTGCGGTCCTACCGGGTCGACGAATGGGGTCTGTGGTTCAGGGCGGCCGGCATCGAACCGCCGAAGCTCCGCGGCTGGATGTTCGACTCCTCGCTGACCCTGGTGCAGGCGGCGGCGCAGGGGGCCGGGGTGGCGCTGGTCCCGGTCGCCATGTTTGCCGACGACATCGCGGCCGGGCGCATCGTCCAGCCCTTCGCAGTCGCGGCCCCCGCCGGCAGCTACTGGCTGACGCGCCTCAAATCCCGGACGGAGACCGCCTCCATGCAGGCCTTTCGCCGATGGCTCCAGGCCGAGATCGCGGCGTCTAGCCCAACCTTGGCCGCCCCGGGGTGGGAGGGCAAGTAAACGAAGTGTTCATCGACACCGCCCTCGCGTTTGTTCATGGTATGTTTCATGCAAAACGCGCCCGAACCCCCCGATATCCCGGCCCACTGCCGCAGTCTTGCGCTGCAGGGCATCGAGATGCTCAGCCGCCTCGCCGAGATCGCGATGCAGCTGGCGGAGGGGGAGGGCGCCCGCGCCCTGGCGGCGCAGGACTGGGCGGCCGAGGTGCGGGCCGATCCGGCCGGGCAGACGGCGGATGATCCCGACCCCAGGATCGAGGCGCGGGAGGCCGGGCTGGCCTTCGACCGCTTCGCCCGTTTGGTGCAACGCTCCCTGAGCCTGCGCGGCCGTGCCGCCGACCGCCTGTGCGCCAGCGACAAGGCCGCGGCCGCCGAACGCGAGGCCACCCGCAAGCCTCGCCGCGAACGCCACCGCAACCAGGTCCACGCCGTCCTGGAGGATCTGATCTGGGACCCGGCCCAGCCGGAGGGGGAATGCGAAGAGACCGTCAATCTCACCCGCCGCTTCCGCGGGAAGCTTGAAGCGCTCTATGGCAACGAGGACGACCCGGTGGAAGACCGGCCGATCGCTTCAGTCATCGGCGGCCTGGCCTGCGGCCTCGGCCTCTCGGACCAGTGGCACCGGCAGGCCGCCGACTGGTCGGACCCGCAGCACCCGGCGCTGACCGGCAGCCCGGCCGAACTCCGCGCCAGGAACCGGGCCCGGCTGATCGAGCTGATGGACCGGTCGATCGCGGGCGCCCTCTACCCCGATCTCATCCCCGCCCTCCGGGCCGGGCTGGAGACCCGGCTGCGCGAGCCCGATGTCGAGGCGATGCTCGACCGCGTGCCCCCGGCCGAGGCCGCCATCCGCCTCCGCCACTCCCTCGCCCTCGACTTCGATGACGACATCGACGACGAGGTTCCGGACAGCCCCGACACCGGGTGACCGGCTGCTTTTCCACTGCCCCAAAAACATGGTCATCCCCGCGAAAGCGGGGATCTCGTCACGCCTTCATCGGGAGCGGGAGTCCCGCTTTCGCGGGAATGACAGCCGGGAAGACGGGGTGGGGCGGAGGGCGCGGCACGAAGAAGCCATGTGGCGCGACTCGCCGGCTTTCGGCCTGTCCGGGCGCGACTCGCGTTGCATCGGCAACACTTCGATCGAGTCGCTTCCTGGACAGGCGGCGGCCCGGCGCGCTACAAGCGACGGCTTGGCCGCCGGGTTCCCCGGGGGCGCACCGCCCGAGGCCGAACGATCCCCGCGATGCAGACCGTCAACGACATCCGCTCCACCTTCCTCGACTTCTTCGGCGAGAACGGCCACGAGGTCGTGGCCTCGAGCCCGCTGGTGCCGCGGAACGACCCGACGCTGCTGTTCACCAACTCCGGCATGGTGCAGTTCAAGAACGTCTTCACCGGCATGGAGACGCGGCCCTACAAGCGCGCCACCACCTCGCAGAAATGCGTGCGCGCCGGCGGCAAGCACAACGATCTCGAGAATGTCGGCTACACCGCCCGGCATCACACCTTCTTCGAGATGCTGGGGAATTTCTCGTTCGGCGACTATTTCAAGGAACGGGCGATCGAGCTGGCCTGGGGGCTGATCACCAAGGAATACGGCCTGCCCAAGGACAAGCTGCTGGTCACGGTCTATCACACCGATGACGAGGCGGCGTCGCTGTGGCGGCGGATCGCCGGGCTGCCGGACGAGCGCATCATCCGCATCCCGACCTCGGACAATTTCTGGGCGATGGGCGACACCGGCCCGTGCGGCCCGTGCTCGGAGATCTTCTTCGACCATGGCCCCGGCATCGCCGGCGGCCCGCCGGGCAGCCCGGACGAGGATGGCGACCGCTTCATCGAGATCTGGAATCTCGTGTTCATGCAGTATGAGCAGGTGACGAAGGAGACGCGCGTCGACCTGCCGCGGCCGTCGATCGACACCGGCATGGGGCTGGAACGCATCGCCGCGGTGCTGCAGGGCAAGCACGACAATTACGACATCGACCTGATGCGGGCGCTGATCGAGGCCTCGGCCGACGTCACCAACACCGATCCGGACGGCCCGTTCAAGATGAGCCACCGGATCATCGCCGACCATCTGCGCGCCACCTCCTTCCTGATGGCCGACGGCGTCATGCCGTCGAATGAAGGCCGCGGCTACGTGCTGCGCCGGATCATGCGCCGTGCCATGCGCCACGCCCATCTGATGGGCGCGCACGACCCGGTGATGTACCGGCTGGTGCCGGCGCTGGTGCGCCAGATGGGTGCGGCCTTCCCGGAGCTGGTGCGGGCCGAGGCGCTGATCACCGAGGCGCTGAAGCTGGAGGAAGCCCGCTTCAAGCAGACGCTGCACCGCGGCCTGCGCCTGCTTGAGGACGAGACCGACCGGCTGGGCGACGGCCAGGCGCTGCCGGGCGACGTGGCGTTCAAGTTGTACGACACCTATGGCTTCCCGCTGGATTTGACCCAGGACGTGCTGCGCGGCCAGGGCCGGACCGTCGACACCGCCGGCTTCCAGACAGCGATGAACCACCAGCGCGCCGAGGCCCGCAAGGCCTGGTCCGGCTCAGGCGATGCCGCCACCGGCGCGGTGTGGTTTGAGTTGAAGGAAAAGCTCGAACCCACTGAATTCCTTGGGTATGATACCGAGATCGCGGAAGGTGTGGTCACGGCGTTGGTGGTCGACGGCAAGTCGGTCGACCAGGCCGGGGCGGGCGCCGAGGTCGTGGTCCTGGTCAACCAGACGCCATTCTATGGCGAAAGCGGCGGCCAGACCGGCGATGCCGGCACCATCGTCCTGGCGGGCGGCGTCGGTGGCGCCAGCGTTGCCGTGCGCGACACCCAGAAGCAGGCCGGCGTGCTGTGGGCCCATATCGGCACCGTCTCCGGCGGCACGCTCAAGGTCGGCGACGCGGTCGAGTTGAAGGTCGATCATGACCGCCGCAGCGCGATCCGCGCCAACCATTCGGCCACCCATCTGCTGCATGAGGCGCTGCGCCGCCGGCTGGGCGACCACGTGACCCAGAAGGGGTCGCTGGTGGCGCCGGAACGGCTGCGCTTCGACGTCAGCCAGCCGCGGCCGCTGACGGCCGAGGACATCGCCGTGGTCGAGGCCGAGGTCAATGCCCGGATCCGCGAGAACGCGCTGGTCACCACCCGGCTGATGACGCCGGAGGACGCGATTGCCGCAGGCGCCATGGCGCTGTTCGGCGAGAAATACGGCGACACCGTGCGCGTCGTCGGCATGGGCCATGACGGCAACAAGGTCTATTCGCAGGAGCTGTGCGGCGGCACCCATGTCGGCCGCACCGGCGATATCGGCGGCTTCCGGCTGGTGTCGGAAGGCGCCGTCGCCGCGGGCATCCGCCGGATCGAGGCGGTGACCGGCGAGGGCGCCGTGGCCCATGCCGCCCATCGCGACGCGCTGCTGATCGACGCCGCCGCGGCCCTGAAGGTGACGCCCGAGGAGCTGCCGGTGCGGCTGGCCGCCCTGGTCGAGGAGCGCCGCCGGCTGGAGCGCGAGGTCTCCGACCTCCGGCGCAAGCTGGCGACGGCGGGCGAGGGCGGGGCAGCCGCCGAGGTCAAGGAGATCGCCGGGGTCAAGTTCACCGGCCGGATCATCGACGACCTGCCGGCCCGTGAGCTGAAGCCGATGGCCGATGCGCTGAAGCAGCAGATCGGCTCCGGCGTCATCGCCCTGATCGGCCGGGCCGACGGCAAGCTGTCGGTCTGCATCGGCGTGACCGAGGATCTGACCGGACGGTTCGACGCCGTGGCGCTGGTGCGCGCCGCGGCCGAGGCTGCCGGCGGCAAGGGTGGCGGGGGCCGCCCTGACATGGCGCAGGCAGGCGGGCCCGACGCGGCCCGTGCCGGCGATGCACTCGCGGCGGTCGAGGCGGCGCTGGCCGCCTGACCTGCCGGAGGGGCTTGAAAGGTTCTGTCGTGGCGTTCGCGGATGTGGTAGCGTCTGCGTCCGAAGCCGCAATATGTGGTACGCGCATCGCTCGCGCGTGATCTTGGGAGAAGCGGATGTCCTGGACCGATGAGAGGGTGGCGCAACTGCGCCAGCTTTGGGGAAACGGGAAAAGCGCAAGCGAGATCGCCGAAATGCTGGGGGGTGTCTCTCGCAATGCCGTGATCGGCAAGGCCCATCGCCTGGAGCTGTCCGGGCGGCCGTCGCCGATCAAGCGCAAGGAAGACGAGGAAGAAGAGGTCGTGGTGGCCGCCGCCGAGGCTGCGGCTGCGCCGGTCGTGACGAAGGTTCCGGCCAAGCCGGTGCCGGAGCGCAAGCCAGGCGGCGCGACCATCCTCAACCTGACCGAGCGGATGTGCAAATGGCCGATCGGTGATCCGCGCGACAAGGATTTCCATTTCTGCGGCAAGTCCGCCCACGGCAACCTGCCGTATTGCGCCGAGCACGCCGCCATCGCCTATCAGCCGCCGGGCAAGCGGCGGGACGAGGAACGCACCGTCATCATGCGGGCGTGAGATCGCTTAAGGGTTGACGATTTCCCTCGCGAAAATGGCAGTGCTTCGGCATTAATTCTCCCAGATATGGGGGGAATCATGGTTCGAAGCATTTTATCCTGCGCCGCCGGGCTGCTTGCCCTGGCGGCGTTTTCTTTGCCCGCGGCGGCGGAGCCGTCGCTGATCTCGTTCGTCTCCGGGCCGCTCGCAGGGGTCGCCGCTGACGATGTGAAGCATGTGGAAAACAGCAATCTCGTGGAAGGCGGCACCCAGGTCACGGAATCTGCCATCTTCCACAGCGGCGGGATGCTGGCCCGGGTCCGGTGGTCCCGGCTGAGCGGCAATTATATATGGCGCGACTATGGCCTGGGCCCGCTGACGGATGATGTCCGGGCGGCCTTCAAAGCGACGAGTGCCACGGTCATCACCGGCGACCGCGCCGCTATCAGTGGCTTCAACGGACAATATCGGATCGTCGATTTGGTCGGGACGCCCAATCGATGCGGCGTGTTCCGTCTCGCGCGCAACCAGAACCAGATCATCGGGTTCGTCTGCCGGCAGGATGGTCAGACCGTGCCGTTGCTCGCCGTGTTGCAGGGGCTGTCGATTTCGGGCGTGATATCGCCGTAAGGCAGCGGGGGAACGACCCCGCGTTGGCGGTGTCGAAGGGGGGAAGAAATGGTTCGATTGGTCGTGCGGGCCGCCGCCGGGCTGCTTGCCTTGGCAGCGTTTTCCCTGCCTTCGGCTGCGGAGCCGTCGCTGATTTCGTTCGTTTCCGGGCCGCTCGCAGGGGTCGCCGCGGAAAACGTGAAGCACGAGGAAGACAACAACCTCGTGGAGCGCGGCACTCAGGTCACGGAATCCGCCCTTTTCAACAAAAGTGGAACGCTGGCCTGGGTCCAGTGGTCGCGTCTGGCCGGCAACTATGTCTGGCACAATGACAGCCTGGGCGGGCTGACCGGCGATGTGCAGCGGGCTTTCAAGGCCAAGGGTGCGACGGTCCTGATCGGCGATCGCACCACGGTCAGCGGTTTCAACGGCCAGTACCGCATCGTCGACCTGACCGGCACGCCGAATCGCTGCGGTATCTTCCAGCTCGGCCGGGCCAAGAACAACATCATCGGCTTCGCCTGCCGACAGGACGGGCAGACGGTGCCGCTGATCGCCGTCATGCAGGGGTTGTCGATTTCAGGAGTGATTTCGCCGTAAGGCCGTGGGGGAACGACCCCGCGCCGGGGTCATCGAAGGGGGATAATAGATGGTTCGATTGATCGCGTGGGCCGCTGGCGGGCTGCTTGCCTTGGCGGCGTTTTCCTTGCCCGCAGCGGCGGAGCCGTCGCTGATTTCGTTCGTTTCCGGGCCGCTCGCAGGGGTCGCCGCGGAAGACGTGAAGCACAAGGAAGATAACAACCTGGCGGAACGTGGCACCCAGGTTACGGAATCCGCGAGCTTTTTTGGTGCGGGAACGGTCGCCTGGGTCCAGTGGTCCCGGCTGAGCGGAAACTATGTCTGGCAGGACACCGGCCTGGGGGGCCTGACCGACGACCTCCGGGATATCTTCAAGGCGACGGGCGCGACCGTCGTCACCGGCGACCGCACCGGTGTCGGGGGATTCAACGGGCAGTTCCGCATCGTCGATCTCGCTGGCGTGTCCAGGCGGTGCGGTGTGTTCCAGCTCCGGCGCCTCAGGGACAGCGTCATCGGCTTCATGTGCCGGCAGGATGGGCAGACCGTGCCGGTCGTCGCGATCCTACAGGGGCTGTCCGTCAAGGGCGTCATCGGGCCGTAAGGGGGGCTGATCGAAACGGCCGCAGGCATTCCGGACGGCATCATCTAGGGGGAAGAATGGTTCGATATGCGATGCAGATCGCCGCCGGGCTGATCGCCTGGGCGGCGCTGATGGGACCGGCATCGGCGGAAGACGCGCCGATCGAGTTCGTGTCCGGGCCCTTTGCCGGGGCCGCGGGGCAGGACACCGTGCATAAGGAAATCCAGCTCGACTACGGCTACCAGAAGGAGAACCGGGCTCGCTTCGCCGCCGGTCCCCATGTCGGCGAAGTCCAGTGGATCAAGTTGAGCGGCAACTACTACACCAGCGATCCCAATGCGATCGGCCGGCTGACGAGAATGGTCGAGCACATGTTCGGCGTCGGCGGATCGCGGACGGTGAATGGCGATCAAAAGTCGGTGAACGGCTTCCTGGCCCAGTATCGGCGCATCGAAATCGGCATCGGCACGTCCACGCCCAAGAACTGCGCGGTCTACTACATGTCGCGGCAGCCGGACAGTATCTATGGCTATGTCTGCGGTCCTGCCGGGCAGCCGGTGCCGCTCGATGCGACGATGAACGGGCTGTCGATCCGCAACGTGATCGGGCCGTAGGCCGCGCGTGAGCAAAAAAAGAAGGGCCGGCAAAAGCCGGCCCTTTTCGTCTGTCTGGCGAAGGGCCTCAGCCCATCGCCACCTGCAGGTTCTGGTCCAGCTTGTCCAGGAACTGCTCGGTCGTCATCCAGGGCTGGTCCGGCCCGATCAGGATGGCGAGATCCTTGGTCATGTGGCCGGCCTCGACCGTCTCGACGCAGACCTTCTCCAGCGTCTCGGAGAAGCGCAGCAGCTCCGGCGTCTCGTCGAAGCGGGCGCGGTAGGCCAAGCCCTGGGTCCAGGCGAAGATCGACGCGATCGGATTGGTCGAGGTCGCGCGGCCTTTCTGGTGCTCGCGGTAGTGGCGGGTCACCGTGCCGTGCGCCGCCTCGGCCTCGACCGTCTTGCCGTCGGGGGTCAGCAGCACCGAGGTCATCAGGCCGAGCGAGCCGAAGCCCTGGGCGATCGAATCCGACTGCACGTCGCCGTCATAGTTCTTGCAGGCCCAGACGAAGCCGCCTTCCCACTTCATCGCCGACGCGACCATGTCGTCGATCAGGCGATGCTCATAGGTCAGGCCGGCGGCCTTGAACCGGTCCTTGAACTCGGCGTCGAACACCTCCTGGAAGATGTCTTTGAAGCGCCCGTCATAGCCCTTGAGGATGGTGTTCTTGGTCGACAGGTAGACCGGCATGTTGCGCAGCAGGCCGTAGGTCAGCGACGACTGGGCGAAGCCGCGGATCGACTCGTCCAAATTGTACATGCTGAGCGCGACACCGGCGCCGGGGAACTTGAAGACCTCCATCTCGGTCGGCTGGCTGCCATCCGCGGGGGTGAAGGTCATGGTCAGGGTGCCGGGGCCCGGCACCTTGAAGTCGGTGGCGCGGTACTGGTCGCCGAAGGCATGGCGGCCGACGATGATCGGCTTGCGCCAGCCGGGCACCAGGCGCGGCACGTTGCGGCAGATGATCGGCTCGCGGAAGATGGTGCCGCCGACGATGTTGCGGATCGTCCCGTTCGGCGACTTCCACATCTTCTTGAGCTTGAATTCCTCCACCCGCGCTTCATCGGGGGTGATGGTGGCGCACTTCACGCCCACGCCGTATTTCTTGATCGCCTCGGCGGAATCGATCGTCACCTGATCGTCCGTCTTGTCGCGATACTCGACCCCGAGATCGTAGTAGTGCAGGTCGATGTCGAGGTACGGCAGGATCAGCTTGTCCTTGATGAACTGCCAGATGATGCGCGTCATCTCGTCGCCATCGAGTTCGACGACCGGGGTCTTGACCTTGATCTTGGCCATATCGGGATCTTTCGGCTTCGGACGGGGAATGGTCGGGCTTATAGCACCCGGCGGCGGGGGACGAAAGCAGAGGGGCCTACACTCATTTGTCGCTGGCCAGGCCCACGATCGGCACCGGCGCGGCGATGGCGCCGAACACCTCGTCGACCGTCTCGACCACCTGGAACAGGTCGCGGGTCTCCGGCCGGCAGAAGCCCTGGGCGATCATGTGGTCGACCAGGCGCAGGAACGGGCGCCAGAAGCCGTCGACATCGACGAAGACGATCGGCTTGTCGTGCAGCTTCAGCTGCAGCCAGGTCATCATCTCGAAGGCCTCGTCCAGGGTGCCCAGGCCGCCGGGCAGGACGATGAAGGCGTCGGACCGGTCGAACATCATCTGCTTGCGCGTGTGCATGCTGTCGACGACATGCAGCTCGGTCAGGCCGGTGTGCTCGACCTCCAGCGCCTGGATGTGCTCCGGGATGATGCCGACGACCTTGCCGCCGGCGCCGAGGGCGGCATCGGCGGTGATGCCCATCAGCCCGACCCGGCCGCCGCCATAGACCAGCTGCAGGCCGCGGGCGGCGATCAGGGCGCCGAGCCGGGCGGCCGCGGTCTTGTACTTTTCGTCGACGCGGGCGGCGGAGCCGCAATAGACGCAGAGGGAACGGATGTCGGCCATGATCGCACGGGTCCAAGGCGGGGGGCAGGCACCGGCGGGGCCGGCGGCGCGACATTAGGGTGGGCCTGCCCCTGGGGCAAGTTTCGATGCAGCGGGACGCAGCGGTTTGTTGCGAGTCCGTGACCATGCAGATAGGTTGGACGGAATAAAATATCGGGGCGGTTCCGGCGTTGAAGACAATCCTGCTCATCGGCGGCAGCGCGCTCGTCGTGCTTGCGGCCATTCTCGCCGTGCGCGAATTCAGCGGACAGCCACATCCGGCGGTATCGCCGCCGACGGTCGCGTCGGCGCCATCGGTCGCCGCACCGGTTGCTCCCAATGCCATGGCGTCCGTGCCGGCGGCGCCGAAAGCCGAAGCACCTCAGCCGGCGGCAGCCGCAGCTCCGGTCCAGTCCCCGGCCACACCGGCCTCCTCATCTGCCGCAGCCGCATCTCCGCCGTCCGGAGCGCCGTCCCCTGCACCTGCATCGGCCACCGCGGGCCCGAGCGATCACGACGGTGCGGCGCCCGGCGGCAGCCAAGCCATGGCCTCGGCCGGTCCGATGGCCGCCCAGCCCGACACCGGCGGCGCTGCGGCTTCAGCTCCGTCACCGGCTCCGGCTTCGTCAGCATCCGACGCAGGTGCCACTCCGTCGGCACCGCAGCCGGCGGCCGCATTGGCATCGACGCCGCCATCATCCGGCCCCGCGGCGACCGGCCCGGCAGCGCCGGCTGCGGGCGGGCGGAGCGTCCTCGGCTTCGATGCGATCCGGGTCAGCGCCGACGGCGCGGTCACCATCGCCGGGCGCGGCCCGGCCGGGGCCCGCATCCTGATCTTCGACGGCGACAAGCAGATCGGCTCGGCCGAGGCGGATGCGTCCGGCACCTGGGTCTTCGTCGCCGACGCGCCGATCGCTTCGGGCGACCACCAGCTGTCGCTGCGCGTCGCCGATGGCGGCCCGGCCGCCGCGTCCTCCGAGGTGGCGATGGTGGTGGTGCCGCAGCGGGGCCGCGATATCGCCGGCCGTCCGGCCGCCGGCGGCGACACCAGTCCGCTGGTGGTGCTGACCCCACAGCAGGGGAACGGCGCGTCCACCGTGTTGCAGGCACCGGTCGCCAACCGGGCCACGCCGTCGCTTCCGGCCGCGGCTGGTCAGCTGCCGCCGGCTGCGGGTGGTCCGCTGCCGTCGATCGACGTCATCGACTATGGCGACGGCGGTGCCGTCATCGTCAGCGGCCGCGGTGCTGCCGAAGCCGTGATCCGGCTCTATCTCGACGACCGGTCCGTCGGCGAAGGCCGCACCGACGGCCAAGGGTTGTTCCGCATCCAGGCGGATGGCGGGATCGAACCCGGCGTGTACCACATGCGGGCCGACCAGCTCGATGCCTCCGGCCATGTGACCGGGCGGGCCGAGATTCCGTTCCAGCGGGCGACGCCGGCCGAGATCGCCGTGGCCGAGGGGCGGGTCGTGGTCCAGCCCGGCAACAGCCTGTGGCGGATCGCCCGCCGGGTCTACGGCCAGGGCCTGCGCTACACCGTGATCTACCAGGCCAATGGCGACCAGATCCGCAACCCGGACCTGATCTATCCCGGCCAGATCTTCGCGGTTCCGGCCGGCCAGACGGCTGCGGTTCCGGGTTGAACGGCCGAATTCACCGGCCAGTGACCCCCGTCACAGCATGGGCGCAAAGGCCGGACTAGATTGAAGGCTGCTCGATGGCGTGTTTGCGCTCGAGTGAGCCTCCCTGTTTACCTCATCGGGCCCCGGATTCCGGGGCCCGTTTCTTTTGGTCACTCAGGCCAGCAGCGTGCCCATCACGGCCCGGAAGCGGGCCGCCACCACCTCTTCCTCGGCGTGATGCCGGTCGCGCACCCGCCAGCGGCCGCCGGCCATGACATCGCGGATCGGCGACTCGTTGCCGGCGAAGACGAAGCTGTCCAGCACCGCATCGCCGCTGCGGCCGACCAGCACCGGGTGGTCGCGGTCCAGCACGATGAGATCGGCGCGCGCCCCGGCCTCGATCCGGCCGGAGGACCGGCCGATCGCCTGGGCGCCGCCATCGACCGCCGCCTGGAACAGGGTGGCGCCGACCGCCGGCCGGGCCGGGCTGGCGGCGACGCCGCGCTTCCGGTGCAGCAGGCGCTGGCCGTATTCGAGCCAGCGCAGCTCCTCGATCACGCCGACCGAGATGTGGCTGTCCGAACCGATGCCGAGCCGGCCGCCGGCGGCGAGATAGGGGGCGAGGGGGAACAGGCCGTCACCGAGATTGGCCTCGGTGGTCGGGCACAGCCCGGCGATGGCCCGGCTGGCCGCGATGCCCGTCGTTTCCGCCTCGGTCAGATGGGTGGCGTGAATCAGGCACCAGCGGTGGTCGACCGCGGCGTGGTCCAGCAGCCATTCGACCGGCCGGGCGCCGCTCCAGGCCACGCACTGCTCCACCTCCTTCACCTGCTCGGCGATGTGGATGTGGATTGGCGCCGCCGGGTCGGCCGATTGGATCCCGGCGACCGTCGCCGCCAGCATCTCGGGTGGCACCGCCCGCAACGAATGCGGCGCGATGCCGATGCGGATGTCGGGGTCGCCGGAATAGTGCGCGCGCAGCCGGGCGGCGATGTCGAGGATGCCGTCGGCATCGTTCAGGAAGCGGCGCTGGCCGTCGCCGGCCTTCTGCCCGCCGAAGCCGCCGGTGTTGTACAGCACCGGCAGATGGGCGATGCCGATGCCGGCTGCCTTGGCGGCGGCGATGACCCGGTGCGACAGCTCGGCTCGGTCGGCATAGGGGGTGCCGTCGGGCTGATGGTGCAGGTAGTGGAATTCCGCCACCGCGGTGTAGCCGGCCTTCAGCATCTCGATGTAGAGCTGGGCCGCGATCGCCTCGACCTGCGCCGGGTCGAGCACGCGGACAAAGCGATACATCTGCTCGCGCCAGCTCCAGAAATCGTCGCCGGGTCCGGTGGCGGTCTCGGCCAGCCCGGCCATGGCCCGCTGGAAGGCGTGGCTGTGCAGGTTGGTCATGCCGGGCAGGGCGATGCCGGCGATCGACTCGGCATCGCGGGAGTCGGCACCAGCGGTGACGCGGGCGAAATTGCCGTCGGCGTCGACCTCGATCAGGACATTTTCGGCCCAACCGTCGGCCAGCAGGGCGGTCTTGGCGAAATAGCGCGTGGTCAAGAGGCGGCGTCCCGTGAGATGAAGCGCGGTCAGGCACAATAGACGCGGATCGCCGAAGGGAAAGAGCGATGTGGGACCGGCTCTGGATCAATGCACGGCTGGCGACGATGGACGGCGACGGCTATGGCGCTATTCCGGAGGGGGCGATCGCCACCGAGGCGGGCCGCATCGCCTGGGTCGGGCCGCAGGCGGATCTGCCGGGCGCGCCGGATCGGCTGGCCGCGGTGGTTGAGGATGCCGGCGGCGCCTGGGTGACGCCGGGGCTGATCGATTGCCACACCCATCTGGTGCATGGCGGCGACCGCGCCCGCGAATTCGCCATGCGCCTGCATGGCGCAAGCTATGAGGAGATCGCGCGGTCTGGCGGCGGCATCGTCTCGACCGTGACGGCCACCCGGGCGGCGGATGAGGAGTCGCTGCTGCAATCGGCCCGGCGCCGGCTGGACGCGCTGGCGGCCGAAGGCGTGACCACCGTCGAGATCAAGTCCGGCTACGGCCTCGACCTCGCGACCGAATCCAAGATGCTGCGCGTCGCCGGCCGGCTGAGCCACGACAGCGGGATCCGGGTCCGCCGCAGCTTCCTGGGCGCCCATGCGGTGCCGGCGGAAGACCGCGACCACCCGGACCGCTACCTCGACCGCGTTGTCGAGGAGATGCTGCCGGCGATCGCCCGCGAGGGCCTGGCCGACGCCGTCGACGCCTTCGGCGAGAAGATCGCCTTTTCCCCGGCCCAGGTGGAGCGTGTGTTCCGGGCGGCGCAGGCCCTTGGCCTTCCGGTCAAGCTGCATGCCGACCAGCTGTCCGACCAGGATGGTGCGGCGCTGGCCGCCCGCTTCGGCGCGCTGTCGGCCGATCATCTGGAATACACCAGCGAATCCGGCGCGATGGCGATGGGGCGGGCCGGCACCGTCGCGGTGCTGCTGCCCGGCGCCTACTATTTCCTGCGCGAAACCCAACTGCCGCCGGTCGCGGCGTTCCGCCGGCATGGCGTGCCGATCGCTCTGGCCACCGACAACAACCCTGGCACCTCGCCCGCGACCTCCCTGCTGCTGATGCTGAACATGGGCTGCACCCTGTTCCGCCTGACGCCGGAAGAGGCACTGGCCGGGGTCACACGCAACGCCGCCCGGGCGCTGGGGCTGGCCCAGGAGTGCGGCCGGCTCGCCGTCGGCCTGGCGGCGGATTTCGTGTTCTGGGACGTGGCGGATCCGGCCGAGCTGTCCTATCGCATCGCCTTCAATCCATGCCGGGGCGTGGTCCGGGCCGGCCGACCGGTCTGAGCCCGGGGGGTTCTTCCTTGGCGTCCGCCTGTGCTAGAAGCACGGCATCGATTGGCGGGGAAGCCGTTTGCGTTGATGAAAAAGCGATGGGTCGCGGGGCTCGCGGCGCTGGTGCTCGGCTTGGTCGTCACGGCCGCGGCGGCGCAGGCGCAGGAGAGATGCACCCCCTACATCATGGCGATGGAGGGTGCCTTCGGCATTCCCCAGGGGATGCTGCTGGCGATCGCCCAGACCGAATCGGGGGGAGATGGCGAACCCTATCCCTGGGCGCTGAACATCGGCGGCCGGCCGATGTTCCCGGGCAGCCTCGCCGCCATGCGGGCTGCGATCGAGGACAACGGGGGCGGCGACAGCCCGAACATCGATGTCGGCTGCATGCAGATTTCCTTGCGCTATCACAAGGAGACGCTGCCGGATTACACGCTCATCTTTCAGCCACAATACAATGTGATCTACGGCGCGTATTTCCTGCGGCACCTGTTCGACAAGTATGGCAACTGGCTGCAGGCAATCGCGCATTATCACTCCAGCGACCCGGATCGGCAGTTCGCCTATGCCTGCCGGGTGTTGGAACGGCTGAAGAAAATCCGTGGCCAGGGCGGCGGGACAATCGAAGTCTGCGCCTCGGGTTGAGAGGGACAAGGGAGTGATTCCGGTTTTCTTTGCCGAACAGATCGGTCAGAAGATGGGGTCATTGGGGGGCGTTGGCTCGATCAGCGTCGCAATCGGGCATTTTGGTGAAGCGGGGGAATATGAAGCCTGTGCAGAATGACGGTGGCCGCGATGCACGGCGCCGGACGCGTCGGCCCGGCCGGCTTCTCCGTTATGGGTTCGGCGTCACACTGCTCGCGGGCGGTGTTCTCGCACTGACCCCGGTCGC
Source organism: Inquilinus sp. (assembly GCF_057815775.1). Classification (NCBI taxonomy): domain Bacteria; kingdom Pseudomonadati; phylum Pseudomonadota; class Alphaproteobacteria; order Rhodospirillales; family Rhodospirillaceae; genus Inquilinus; species Inquilinus sp. The sequence continues at coordinate 5,657 of NZ_JBYRFX010000595.1, read as the reverse complement.
CGGTCAGGCCCAGCTCAATGCCTTGGTCGACCAGCTTCAGCAGCTTGGCATCAATCCCTCGCAGCTGCAGCAGGGCGGTGCCCTGCCTGATGGCACCACAATCCCCAGCGGCCCCCGGGTTCCCGCGACCGCCCCGGCCGCGGTGACGGTGGCGCCGGTCGTGTCGCCGCCGCTGGCGTCATCGACGGTCACCACCGTCCCGGCATCGCGCATCGAGCTCGACTACCAGCGCCGACTCAGCGGCGACATCAGCCAGTTCGGCTACGATGTCTTCACGGGCGGCACCGTCGCCAGCCAGGTGATCAGCGGCGCGGTCGGCGAGACCTATATGGTCGGCATCGGCGATCAGATCGTGGTGACGCTGCGCGGCCAGGTGAATCAGGGCATCAGTGCCACGGTGGACCGCGAGGGCCGCCTGATCCTCCAGGACCTGCCGCCGATCCCGGAGTCCGGCCGATCGTTCGGCGATCTGCGGCGCGAGATCGAGACCCGGGTGAAGGAGAATTACGTCAGCACCGAAGCGTTCGTGTCGCTGGGCGACGTGCGGGCGATCTCGGTCACCTTGACTGGCGAGGTCAGCCGGCCCGGCGCCCAGAGTCTGACCAGCTTCTCGACCCTGGTCGATGCGCTGACTGCTGGCGGCGGCGTGAAGAAGACCGGTTCGCTGCGATCGGTCATGCTGATCCGGCAGGGCCAGACCAAGATCGTCGATCTCTACGGCTTCCTCACCGGCACCTCCGGCGACGTCGACCTGCAATTGCAGGATGGCGACCGGATCGCGATCCCGACCATCGGGCGCACCGTCGCGGTGGCCGGCGACGTGGTCCGCCCGGGCATCTTCGAGATGCCGGCGGATGCCACCGGCCCGCTCAGCGTCGCGGAGATGCTGGACTATGCCGGCGGCCCGATCCGGCCGTCCGGCAACCGGTTCAACCTGCTGCGGCGCGACCGCAATGGCCAGGACCTGGTTCAGAACCTGGCCGGGCAGACCGCGGTCCCGGTCCAGACCGGCGATATCATCCAGGTGTCGCTGTCGCAGGATCTGCGTGTCGGCAGCGTCTCGGTCACCGGCAATGTCACTGTGGCCGGCGTGCGGCCGCTGACCAGCGCGCCGACCCTGCGGGCGCTGCTGTCCGATCCGCCGATCCTGGCGGACGATGCCTATATGCCCTTCGGCGTGATCCAGACCACCGACCCGGGTTCGCGGATCCGCAAATTCGTGCCTGTCAATCTCGGCGTGGCGCTGCGTGGCGCCGGCAACCTACGGCTGCGTGACCGTGAGAAGCTGATCGTGCTGTCGCGCGAGGACATCCGGTATCTCGGTTCGGACGACGTCCAGACGATGCTGAACGGGGTGCAGCCAAGTGCGGCCAAGACCCAGGCGTCGGATCAGTCGCAGAACCCCCAGACCCAGACGCTGGTCGCCTCGCCGCAGCCGGCGATTGCGGTCGCGAGTGGTCCGACCTGCCTTGGCCTGCGATCGCTGGCCGAGGCGGTGCGCAACGACTCCACCGGGCGGTTCCGCAACGCCCGCCAAACGCTTCAGAACGATCCCGGTGGACTGCAGGTCTCCCGCGCCTGTCCGCAGGTCTTCGACGACGTCCCGGACCTGCTGCCCTTCGTCATCGAGCATGTGGTCTCGCTCGAAGGCCAGGTCCGCGTGCCGGGCAGCTACCCGATCATCCCCGGCACCTCGCTCGCCACCGTGCTCGACATTGCCGGCGGCACCACGATCGAGGCCGATAAGTCGGCGATCGAGGTTGGTTACTTCTCGACCCTGTCACCGTCCAACCTCAGTGGTTCCTGGCGGTCGGTGCAGAGTCTCGGCGCGACCACGGCCTCGCTCCGGCTCAATCCCGGCGACAGCGTCCGCATCCCGGAAAGCCAGCAGCTGCGGGAAGAGGGCACGGTCTCCCTGGCCGGCGAATTCACCCATCCCGGCCGCTACGTGATCCGGCGGGGCGAGACCCTGCTGCAGCTGATGCAGCGGGCCGGCGGCTACACCAACCAGGCCTTCCCCTATGGGGCGGTATTCACCCGCGAGGCCGTGCGCCTGCAGCAGCAGGATGGTTATGTGCGGACGGCCCGGGAGATCCAGGCCGGGTTGCCGCAGCTGGTCCAGACCTCGAATGATAGCGGCAAGAACGCGGCCGATTCCCTGCCGGCGATCGAAAGCCTGATCCAGGAACTGAAGACGATCCCGGCCGCCGGACGCGTCGTCGTCGAGGCCGATCCGACGGTGCTCGCGGCGCGGCCGGAACTCGATTTCGTGCTCGAGCAGGGCGACAGGCTGTTCGTCCCCAAGCGCCCGCTCTTCGTGACCATCTCGGGTGAGGTGCTCAACCCCGGCACGGTCCAGTATGGCGGCAAGCAGTCGGCGGACGACTACATCAGTCTCGCCGGCGGGACGACCAGTGCGGCGGATGAAAGCCGGGCCTTCGTCATCTTGCCGAACGGTCAGGCGCAGCCGCTCGACCTGTCGTCCTGGAGCTTCAGCTCGATCAAGGTGCCGCCCGGCTCGGTCATCATCGTGCCGCGCGACCTGAACCCGTTCGATATCTACACCCTGGTGAAGGATGTCGGCTCGATCGTGCAGAGCCTGGCCGTCTCCGCCGCGTCCCTGGTGGTCATCGGCCGGAACAACAACTGACGACGATCTGATCGTGAGGAAAGGGGCGGCGCCGGTGGTGCCGCCCTTTTCGTTTGTCCGGCCCGGTCTGGCGGCCGTCCGGGCGATATGATCTGATCGTGATGGGACGCCGTAAGACCATGCGGACGAGGATCAGGAGGCTTGGCGGCGCGGCATGCGGATAGCGGTGATCGGAACGGGCGTGGCCGGCCTCGGCGCGGCCCATCTGCTGCGGTCGCGGGCCGAGGTGGTGCTTTACGAGCGCGACAGCCGGATCGGCGGCCATGCCAACACGGTCGATGTCGTGCAGGACGGCCGCACCGTGGCGGTCGACACCGGCTTCATCGTCCACAACGATGTCACCTATCCCAATCTTGTCCGTCTGTTGGCCGAGCTGGGCGTCGCGACAGCGCCGACCGACATGTCGTTTTCGTTCAGCGCGGCCGGCGGCGCCTTCGAATATGCCGGCGACACGCTGGCCGGGCTGTTCGCGCAGCGCCGCAACGCCCTGCGGCCGGCGCATTACGGCATGATCCGCGATATCCTACGCTTCTATCGCGAGGCCCCTGATGTGCTGGAGACGGGGCCGGCCGACCTGACACTCGGCGCCTTCCTCACCGCTGGCGGCTACGGCCGCAGCTTCGTCGACGATCACCTGCTGCCGATGGGGGCGGCGATCTGGTCGTGCCCGACCGCCGAGATGCTGGGCTTTCCAGCGCAGTCCTTCATCCGGTTCTTCGCCAATCATGGGTTGCTGCAGGTCAGCAACCGCCCCGCCTGGCGCAGCATCGTCGGCGGCAGCCGGGCCTATGTCGAAGCGCTGGCCGCCCCCTTCGCCGGCGCGATCCGGCGGGGCGTGCCGGTCGCATCCCTGCACCGGGCGCCGACCGGTGTCGTGGTGCACGACGCGGCCGGGCATGAGGATCGGTTCGACCAGGTGGTGGTCGCCGCCCATGCCGACCAGGCCCTGGCGATGCTGGCCGAGCCGACGCCGCTGGAGCGTGAGGTGCTGGGTGCTTTCCGCTTCCAGGCGAACGAGGCGGTGCTGCATGACGATCCGGCGCTGATGCCCCGGCGGCGGCGGGCCTGGGGCAGCTGGAATTACCTCAGCGAGGGGCGCCGCGTCGGCGCCGTCAGCGTCACCTACTGGATGAACCGGCTGCAGCCGCTGCCCGGCCTGCGCCCGGTGTTCGTCAGCCTCAACCCGTTCCAGGCGCCGCGGGCGGGGGCCGAGCTGGCGCGGTTTCGCTACGACCACCCGGTGTTCGACCGGCGGGCGCTGGCGGCCCAGGCGACGATCGGGGCGATCCAGGGGCGGGGCGGCATCTGGTATTGCGGTGCCTGGTGCGGCTACGGCTTCCACGAGGACGGGCTGGCGGCGGGCATCGCGGTGGCGGAAGCGCTCGGCGCACAGCGGCCCTGGACGGTGCAGGACATGTCGCCGGCGGCACGGCACTGCCGGCCGGCGCGGCCTTCGGCGGTGGCGGCGTGAATTCGGCGCTGTATTACGGCCGGGTGGTGCACACCCGCAGCGCCCCGGTGCGGCACCGCTTCTCCTACCGCGTCTTCTCCCTGCTGCTCGACCTCGACGAGCTGCCGCAGCTGGGGGCGGAGCTGCGCGGTTTCGGTTACAACCGGTGGGCGCCGCTGTCCTTCCGGGATCGCGACCACGGCCCGCGCGACGGCAGCCCACTGCGGCCCTGGGTCGAACGGGTGCTGGCGCCGCTCGGTCTCGGCCCGATCGGCCGGATCCGGCTGCTGTGCTTCCCCCGGCTGTTCGGCTACGTCTTCAACCCGCTCAGCGTCTATTACTGCGATGATGCGGCCGGGCGCCTTGCCGCCATCGTCTATGAGGTGCGCAACACCTTCGGCGAGATGCATTGCTATGCCGTGCCGGTCGATGCCGGCCGGCTGCCCTCGGCCCCGGTGGTGCAGAGCTGCGGCAAGGAATTCTACGTCTCGCCCTTCATCGCCATGCGGGCGCATTACCGCTTTCGCCTGTCGCCGCCGGGGGCGGGGCTGTCGGTGCTGATCCAGCAATCGGTGGCCGAGGGCGAGGTGCTGGTCGCCAGCCTGGTCGGCCGCCGCGCCGCGCTGACCGATAGCGGCATCCTGCGCGCCGTGCTGCGCCACCCGCTGATGACGCTGAAGGTGGTCGGCGCCATCCATTGGCAGGCCTTGCGGCTGTGGCGCAAGGGTGTGCCGCTGCACCGCCACGCGCCGCCGCCGGCCCAGCCGGTCACGCTGTTCCCCTCCGCCGACAACCCATGACCCCGTCATCCCTATGACCCTGTCATCCATGCCGAACGACACCTCTTCCTCGATCGCCACGCCGCTCGGCACCGCTGGCGGATCGATCCACCGGTTCTCGCCGCTGATGCGGGCGATGCTGGCACTGTCCGGCCGGCTGAGCGTCGGCCGGCTGACCATCTGCTTCCCGGACGGCAGCAGCCGGGTGATCGCCGGCACCGAGCCGGGGCCGGAGGCGGTGCTGGAGATCCACCGCAACCGGCTGGCACGGCGCTTCCTGTTCGGCGGCACTCTCGGCTTCTGCGAGGCCTATCTCGACGGCGATTGGACCAGCCCGGATATCTCAGCCCTGTTCACCTATTTTCTGCGGAACGAGGCGGGGATCGAGCAGGCGATGAACGGGCCGGCCTGGTCGCGCGGGCTGCAGCGCCTGCTGCATCGGTTGCGGCCGAACAACCGGCGCGGTGCGCGGCGCAACATCGCCCGGCACTATGATCTCGGCAACGCCTTCTACGGCGCCTGGCTCGACCCCAGCCTGACCTATTCCGCCGCGGTTTTTGCCGGAGAGGACGAGGATCTGGAGGCGGCGCAGCGGCGGAAATACGCGCTGCTGGCCCAGCGGCTGGATCTGCGGCTCGGCCATCGGCTGCTGGAGATCGGCTGCGGCTGGGGCGGCTTCGCCCGCTTCGCCGCCACCGAGATCGGCGCCGACGTGACCGCGATCACGATCAGTCGCGAGCAGTTCGACCTGGTCCGGAAGGACATCTTCGAGAACGGG
>NZ_JBYRFX010000594.1:0-1603 GCF_057815775.1 Inquilinus sp. | reverse complement strand
AGCAGGACGAAGCTGCTCTGCACCAGGCGGCGGATGATGAAGACGGTCATGCCGGGCGTCCGGCCCCGGCGTGCGATTCCCGCATCTGCGTCCCTGTCTGCTCGCTTATGATGGGCCCAGCCGGGCAGGCCGGCGGGGCAGGGGGACACTAGGCATGCCGGGCAGGGGCTCGCAACATCATGCGGAATCCGCATTCGGCTATGCGCAATTCGTGCGGGCCGGGGGCGCGTTGCGGTGCTTTGTGTCCGGGATATCGGCGCGGCCGGCATGAACGTCAAGCAGCTCGAGGCCTTCAAGGCGATCATGCGCAGCGGCTCCACCACCGCCGCGGCGTCGCGGCTGGACCTGTCGCAATCGGCGGTCAGCCGGCTGCTGACCCAGCTGGAGGCCGAGCTGGGGCTGGAGCTGTTCGCCCGTGAGAAAGGGCGCCTGATCCCGACGCCGGAGGCGATCGGCCTCTTGGATTCGGTCGAGGACGCGGTCGACGGCGTGCAGCGGGTGCAGCATGTGGCGGAGGAACTGCGGGCCGGCAATTCCCAGCAGATCCTGCTGCGCATCGGCGTGCCGCACAGCATGTCGCAGACCATCCTGCCGCGGATCATCGAGGAGTTCCTGGGCGACCACGACAATGTGGCGATGGAGATCCTGTCGGCGCCCTATCACGAGACCGAGCGGGCGGTGCTGACCCGCCAGGCCGATCTCGGCTTCGTCCGGCTGCCGACCGGCGAGGCCGGGATGGACACGATCGCCATCGCGCGCACCACCAGCGTCTGCGTCATGCCGGCGGGGCACCGGCTGGCGGCGAAGCCGGTGGTCACGGTCGAGGATCTCGAAGGCGAACCGCTGGTGCTGCTCGGCCGGCAGCGCCCGGCGAGGGCGGAGATCGACCAGATGTTCCGCCGTGTCCATTTCCGGCCGCGCATCCGGATCGAGACGCATTCGGTCGGCTCGGCCTGCGCCCTGGCGGCGCAGGGGCTGGGCGTCACCATCGTCAACGCGCTGATGGCCAGCCATTTCCGCGACCTGCCGATCGCCATCCGGCCATTCCGGCCGCGCCTGTGGAACGAATTCGGCCTGGCCTTCGCCGCCGGCCAGCCGCGCTCCCGCGTCGCCGACCGCTTCGCCACCCATTTCCGCCGCCGCCTGATCGAGATGCTGCGCGGGCTGGAAAGCGAGATCGGGCCGGGGACGGGGTAGGGACCCCTCAAGCTTCGAGCACCCGCTTCAGCGTGGCCAGGTCGCGTTCGACCCAGGCGGCGTCGGCGGCGAATTTGGCGTCGTCCATCCCGGGCTGGCGGAACAGATGCAGCGTCACCTCGCTGCCGCCGCCATTCGCCAGCACCCGCAGTGGCACCGACACCTCAGCGCCGTCTGGCAGCACCACCCAGTGGTCGGCGATGCGGAACGGGTTGGCCGGGGTGAAGCGCACCCGCACCTCGCCCTCGGGCGCCGCCGCCACCCAGTCCTCACCGTCGCGGCGCAGCGACCCGGCCAGGCCGCTGGCCCATTGCATGAAATTCTCCGGCACGGCCAGGAAGGCATAGACGGCATCCGGGTCGCGGTCGATCCAGGTGTTGAGGGTGCGGGATGGCAGGGGATTGGG
>NZ_JBYRFX010000593.1:0-3498 GCF_057815775.1 Inquilinus sp. | reverse complement strand
CCGTCGACCAGGCTCATCACCGTCTCGGCGGCGACGATTCCGTCCAGTCCTGTGGTCATCTCTCGCTCTCCTCTTCGCAGGTGCAGCAAGAGGTCGGACGGGAGGCATAGGTTGTCAATCTTGATAGATACGATCAATATATCGGGATGATCCAGGAACCGACCCTGTCCGCCAGCGAGGCGGCGGCGGAGCTGGGGGTCAGCTTGGCGACCCTCTACGCCTATGTCAGCCGCGGCATGATCCGGTCGATCGCCGAGCCCGGCCGGCGGTCGCGCCGCTACGCCGCCGCCGACATCCGCCGCCTGGCCCGGAAATCCGAGCCCGAGGCCGCGCCGCTGCCGCTGTACTGGGGCCAGCCGGTGCTGGAATCGGCGATCACCCTGGTGGCCGGCGGGCGCCTGTATTATCGCGGCCGGGACGCAGTGCGGCTGGCCGAGAGCGCCACGCTGGAAAGCGTCGCCGGGCTGCTGTGGGGAGTAACCGCGGACGACCCTTTCGCCGGCCCGGCCGCGGCGCTGCCGCCGGCCGCAGCCGGGATCGCGGCCGGCACCCCCACCCTGCCGCCGCTGGAGCGGGCGATGGCGGTGCTGCCGGCGCTGGGGGTTGAGGACGACCGCGCCCTCGCCCGCTCTGCCGCCGGGCTGCAGCGCACCGGCGCGCGGGTGCTGCGCTGGCTGACCGCGGTCATGCTTGACCGCCCAGCCTCGGCCGCGCCGACCCATGATGTGCTGGCCAAGGCCTGGAAGGCACCGCAGGCCGCGGACATCCTGCGCCGGGCGCTGGTGCTGTGCGCCGACCACGAGCTGACCGCCTCGACCTTCGCCGCCCGCATCGCCGCCTCGACCGGCGCCTCGCCGCATGTCGCGATCGCTGCCGGCCTCGCAGCGCTGAACGGCCCGCTGCACGGCGGCATCAGCGCCCGGACCGGCGCCTTCCTGGAGGCGGTGCTGGCCGCGCCTGACCCGCGCCGCGCCGTGCTCGAGCGGCTGCAGCGTGGCGAGGATCTGCCCGGCTTCGGCCACACCCTGTACCCCGACGGCGACCCGCGCGGGCAGCACCTGCTCGACCGGATCGTGGCGACCCTGCCGGATGCGCCGGAGCTGCCGACCGCCCGCACCCTGGTCGAGACCGTGGCCGACCTGACCGGCGACAGGCCGTCGCTGGACTTCGCCCTGGTGCTGACGGCCCGGCTGGCCGGCCTGCCAGCCGAGGCGCCGCTGGCGGTGTTCGCGCTGGGCCGCATCACCGGCTGGATGGCGCATGTGATGGAGCAGTATGCCGCCGCCCGGCTGATCCGCCCCCGCGCCCGCTATGTCGGCCCGCAACCCTGAGCGATATCCTGCGACGGGATGGCCACCTCGGGCGCTGGCCCGACCAGGGCGTAGACCGGCACCGGTTCACGGGCGCCGCGTGGCACCACCCGGGCGACGAAGCGGAATTCGAATCCCTCCCCCGCCCCGACGCGCACCGCATCGCTGACCAGGATCGTGGTGCCGTGGATCTTGTTCAGGGCCTCCAGCCGCGCCGCGACATTCACGGTGTGGCCGAGCGCGGTGTAGTTCATCCGGTCGATCGACCCGACATTGCCCACCACCGCCTCGCCGGTGTGCACACCGAAGCGGGTCGGCATCGGCGTGCGGCCCTCGGCCACGAACTCCGCATTCAGCCGGTCGATCCGTGCCGCGGCGCGCAGGGCGCCGAAGCAGGCCCGGCGAATGTGGTCGGGCTGCGCCTCCGGCGCATTCCAGAAGGCCATGACGCTGTCGCCGATATACTTGTCGATGGTGGCGCCGCTGCCGATCAGTTCCGCCCCCAGCGCGGTGAAGTAGCGCGAGGTCCGCGCCATCAGTTCCTCCGGTGACAGCCCTTCGGCCAGGGAAGTGAATCCGGCGATGTCGGAGAACAGCACCGTCACCGGCTGGCGTCGGCCGCCCAAAGTGGGCGCGAGCTTCTGGGCGATGATGCTGCGCACGACCTGGCCCGGGACATAGGCCGCGAAGGTGCGCAGGGTCATCTCGAGCACGCCGATGGCGGCGGCGAGCGACCGGATCTCTTCGATCCGCGACGGGGCGGCGCTTTCCTCCCGGAAATCGAAGCGCATGATCTGGCCCAGCTCCGCCGTCACCCGGCGCAAGGGGCGTGCCAGCGTGCGGGCCGCAATCATGACGATGCCGAGAGCCAGGATGGTGGCGCCGATGCCGATCAGCAGGGATGAGAACCGGATACGGTCGGCAGGGCCGACCACCAGGTCGAACGGATAGGCGATGCCGATGACCACGTCCGGCATGCCGGAGCCGATCGGCTCGAACCGCTGGAGAAATTGCCGGTCGCCGAGCAGCCCGGTGCGGTTCCGGCCGGTGCCGATGGTCTTGAAGCTGCGGTACAGCTCGGCCAGGGTCGGCGATCCCAGCTCGCTCAGCAGCGGCAGGCGGTCTGCCCGCGCCTCCCGGAAGGCGCTGCGGAAGCGGACGCCGTCGGGATGGGCGATCAGTGCCCCCGAGGTGTCGAACACCACCAGTTCCAGATCATGCTGCTGGCGCACATCGGCCAGGGTGCGGTCGAGGGCGGCAAGGCTGACATCGACGCCGAACACCACGCCATCGGCCAGGCGGGACCGACGCGCCAGGCTGACGCCGACCTGGGTGACGTTGGCGAAGCGGTAGGGCGCGGTCATGACCGGCCCGGCGGCGGCGATCGCCGGCGCGTACCACGGTCGGGTGCGCGGATCGAAGTCGGTCGGCATGATCTGCGGGTCGCCGAGCGGGCGCCCTTCGGCGTCGGTCACCATCCAATGGGCGGTCGCGCCACCCGGACCGCGATCAATCACCTGTACCGCGTAGGCCGCACCCGGCAGCGCCGTAGCCGTCACTTCGGGCAGCGAGGCAGCGGCCAGGGACTGCACCAGGAGGAAACGGCCGTCATCCCAGGCGACATAGAAAGCCGTGGCCGCCGGCAGGACCTTTTCCAGGTCGCGCAATGTGCCACCCATCACCAGGCCCAGATGATCGGCCCCGACATCGGTCTCGATCGTCAGCGTGGCCGTGTCCAGCACCACGTCGGCCAGATGCAGCCCGGTCCGGAAGTCGTCCCGCACCCGTTCGACGATGCGGTCGAAGCGGGCGCCGGCGTCGGCCTGGACGAGCCGCGTGACCTCGGCATGGTTGAACCAGACCAGCCCGCCCGCGATCGCCAGCACGATGGCGGCGAACACGGCCGCGACCACGACCTGCAATTTCCACGGGCCGCTGAGACCGGATGCCGCCACCCCGCCCCCCTTTGTCGACTGCACTCCCCGCAGCAGCCTAGACCCACACGGGCCTGGCCGGAACCATCCGATCGGACCTGGAGACCAGCCCTTCGATCACACCGTTTGACAGGCGCGGCGCGGCGGGCTTGCCTCTTGGGCACCGCCCCGAGATGCCAGGATCATGCTCGCCCTCTACCTGCCCGTCGCCGCCATCATCCTCGGCATCTCCGTCCTCCAGGTCGCCAACGGCA
>NZ_JBYRFX010000592.1:0-2510 GCF_057815775.1 Inquilinus sp. | reverse complement strand
TGTCCATGGAACAAAGGATGAACAAATCTGTTGGATAATACTACTCCGACCTATCCATGCAGGGCCTTGCGTTCAGTTTATAAATGAACGATCGTTTATAAATGAATCGCCTCAAGATCACCCAAGGGCGATGCCTATGGTGGAGGGGGAGAGATGACACTCGCTGGGAAGGTGGCGCTGGTCGCCGGCGCGACCCGGGGCGCGGGCCGGGGCATCGCGGCGGAGCTCGGCGCGGCCGGCGCGACGGTCTATGTCACCGGGCGCAGCACGCGCATGCAGCGGTCGGAATACGACCGGCCCGAGACGATCGAGGACACCGCCGATTTGGTCACGGCGCTGGGCGGCACCGGCATCGCGGTGCAGGTCGACCATCTCGTGCCGCAGCAGGTCGCCGACCTGGTGGCGCGGATCCGGGCGGAGCAGGGGCGGCTGGACATCCTGGTCAACGATGTCTGGGGCGGCGAGACCCTGAAGGAATGGGACAAGCCGGTCTGGAGCCACGACCTCGCCAACGGCCTGCATCTGCTGCACCTGGCGATCGACACGCATCTGATCACGGCGCACCACGCCCTGCCACTGCTGATCGAACGCCCGGGCGGGCTGCTGGTCGAGGTGACGGACGGCACCACCGCCTACAATGCCGACCACTACCGCATCAACCCGTTCTACGATCTGGCCAAGGTCGCGGTGAACCGGATGGCCTGGGCCCATGCCAGGGATCTGCAGCCGCACGGCGCCACGGCCCTGTCGATCACGCCGGGCTGGCTGCGGTCGGAAATGATGCTGGAGGCGTTCGGCGTCACCGAAGAGAATTGGCGGGACGCCACGGCCCGGGTGCCGCATTTCGTGATCTCGGAAACCCCGCGCTTCGTCGGCCGGGCGGTGGCGGCGCTGGCCGCCGATGCCGGCCGCGCCCGCTGGAACGGCCAATCGGTGTCGAGCGGCGAGCTGGCGGCGGTCTACGGTTTCACTGACCTCGACGGCTCCCGCCCCGACGCCTGGCGCTATGTCGTCGAGGTCCAGGACGCCGGCAAGCCGGCCGACGCCACCGGGTACCGATAGGCCGGGGCTGGGTGGGCCGGGCCCGCCGTGGCGGACCCGGCCTCCGCCCTTACACCTGTCCGAGGTGAGCGATGAACCCGGCGGCGACCTCGTCGAGGACCGGCGCCGGCAGGTCATGCCCCATGCCGACGATGCCGTTCTCGGCATCGCCCAGCCATTTCGCCCCCGGGATCGCATCGCGGGTGGCCCGGCCGCCGGAGATGGCGATGAGCGGATCCTCGTTGCCATGGATCACGAGAGTCGGGACGGTCAGTGTCTTGAGCGCCTCCGTGCGATCGCCGCCGGCAAGGATCGCGGCGACCTGGCGCAGGCCGCCTCCGGGATGGCCGAGCGAACGGTTATACCCCGCCGTGGCGATCGCCCGGCGACCCGGTTCCTCTTCGGCCGCGTATGTCTTCGAGCCGATCAGGGTGAACAGCCCGACGACCTGGTCGATCGCCTCCGCCGGGTCGGTCGGTATCGGCTTGACCATCTCCTCGTAGACGCCGTCCTCGGCGCCGCCGACCTCCGGATTGCCGGTGGTGCTCATGATCGAGCACAGGCTGCGCACCCGCGCGGAATGATCGATCGCCAGCCGTTGCGAGATCATGCCACCCATCGAGGCGCCGACGACATGGGCCTTGTCGATGCCAAGGTGATCCAGCAGCCGGGTGGCGTCCTTGGCCATGTTGGCCAGGCTGTAGGCGAGGGGCGGCTTCGCCAGCCACTCCGTCCGGCCGCTGTCACGATTGTCGAAGCGGATGACCCGATAGCCCGCGCCCACGATCGTGTCGACCAGCGGCTGCGGCCAATAGATCAACTGGGAGTTCAGGCCCATGACCATCAACACGGGCGGATGCGACGGGTCGCCTTCAAGCCGATAGCACAGCTTCAGACGACCTTTCTGAAGACCGCTTTCACTATCGATCTCAACGAAAAGATCTTGCGCATTGGTCGGCATCAAATCCTCCACCTCTGCATTTGGGTCGGGTTGCGGGGGGCCGGGATCGGGCCGTCTGGCGCGCCCTCGGTCACCGCCGATAAAATTTCAGATAAATTTGCGCAACTATACAGAAAAGTGAAATTCTATAGTCAGGATACAACCGATATATACAATAATCTATAGAATCTCGATCGCGATATTGGAATCCTTTAGTCGGGACTGTCAATAGATCTGCTCAGATGTTCATCTGATCTTCATGGTTCGATGCCCGGGCTCGGGCTCGGTCCCGGGGGCAGACGCCATGGCTTGACTCTCGGACTGATCTCATTAATAACTGACTGGTCAGTCAGTAGTTAAATCGGAAAGCCCGTCATGGCAGAGGCGACGCGGAAGCGGCGGAAAGAGGCGCGGCCGGCGGAGTTGCTGGAAGCGGCCTTCGACCTGTTCGTGGAACGCGGCTTCGCCGCCACCCGGATCGACGACATCGCCGCCCGCGCCGGGGTCAGCAAGGGCACGGTCTACCTCT
>NZ_JBYRFX010000591.1:0-3198 GCF_057815775.1 Inquilinus sp. | reverse complement strand
CGACGATGCGCTGGCACTGCGGCCGCTTCTGTGCCCCGGCGCGCGCATCGCCATCATCGGCGGCGGGTTCACCGGGCTGGAGCTGGCCGCGGCCGCGGCGGCGCGCGGCTGCGCCGTGACGGTGATCGAAGCCCAGCCCCGCATCCTGATGCGCGGCGTTCCGGCCGCGCTGGCCGCGCCGATCGCCGCCCGCCACTGTGCCGCCGGCGTCGACCTGCGCACCGGCATCGGCATCGACCGGATCGAGGGCGGCGTCGTGCTGGCCGATGGCAGCCGGATCGCGGCCGACACGGTGATCGCCGGCATCGGCGCGGTGCCGGAGACGGCGCTGGCGGAAGCCGCCGGCCTGGACGTCGACAACGGCATCGCCGTGGATGCGACGTTGGCGACCGGCGATCCCGATATCTTCGCGGCGGGGGACTGCGCCGCCTGCGCCCATCCGCTCTATCCCGGTCGCCGCATCCGGCTGGAGGCCTGGCGCAACGCCCAGGACCAAGGGGCGCTGGCCGCCCGCAACATGCTGGGCCGCGGTGAGGCGATCGGTGCGGTGCCCTGGTTCTGGTCGGACCAGTACGAGCTGACGCTGCAGATCGCCGGCTTGGCCGACGAAGGCCGGGTCACGGTCGGGCGGGAGCTGGGCGACGGCGCGCAGCTGCTGTTCCACTTGGCAACGGATGGTCGGCTGGTCGCGGCCGGCGGCATCGGCCCGCTGGGCCGGATCGCGCGCGAGATCCGCCTGGCGGAGATGCTGATCGCCCGGCGCGCCGCACCCGACCCTGGCTCGCTCGCCTCGCCGGAGGTAAAGCTGAAATCGCTGCTGGCCGCGTGATCCGGCGGCACCACACCGCCACGGGGCCATGGATATGCTGACCGGCAAGACCATCATCGTCACGGGTGCGGCCTCCGGCATCGGTGCCGCAACCGCCCGGCTGGTGAAGGCCTGGGGCGGCCGCGTCATCGCGGTCGACCGGCAAGAACCGGCCGACCCGGTCGACGCCTTCTTCGCCGCCGACCTGTCCGACCGGGCGTCGATCGACGCGCTGGTCGCGGCGCTGCCGCGGGGCGCGCACGGGCTGGCCAACATCGCCGGGCTGCCGCCGACCCGGCCGGCGGCGGAGGTGCTGCGGGTCAATCTGGTCGGGCTGAAGCACCTGACCCTACAGCTGGTGCCGACTCTGGCCGACGGCGCCGCGATCGTGAACCTGGCCTCGCTGGCCGGGCTGGACTGGGCGGAGGCGCTGCCGGCCGTGCGCGCCAGCGAGGATCTGGCGTTCGAAGACGTCGAGGCGTTCTGCCGGGACCACGGCATCGCCGGCGCCCGCAGCTATTTCTTCTCGAAGGAGGCGCTGATCGCCTGGACCCTGCGCCACCGCTGGACCTGGCGCGACCGCGGCATCCGCATGAACGCGGTCAGCCCCGGCCCGGTCGACACGCCGATCCTGCAGGATTTCGTGGCAACGCTGGGTGCCCGGGCCGAGGAGGACATGGCGGTGATGGACCGGGCGGGCCGGCCGGAGGACATCGCTCCCGTGGTCGGCCTCCTGCTGTCGGACGCCTCGGCCTGGATCCGCGGCACCAATGTCCCGGCCGATGGCGGCCTGTACGCCCATGTGCTGGACCGCCGGCACAAGCTCTAGAGCTTTAACTGCGCGGCACCGCCAGGGCGATGGCGCGGGCCGCCTCCTGCAGCGCCGGCAGGAAGCGGGCCTGCATCTCCGCCGCCCCCACCCGCGACGCCGGGGCGCTGAGGTTGATCGCCAGGCTGCCGGCCGAGATGCCGCCGGGCACCGCCACGGCGATCGAGCACAGCCCGGCCTCCAGCTCCTCCGCCACCAGGGCATAGCCACGGCCGCGGATCTCGGCCAGCCGGGCCGTCAGCGCCGGGCGGGTGGTCAGCGTGTGCGCGGTGAACCGCTCCAGCACCGCCGCCTCGAAATACCGTTCCAGCTCACGCGGGTGCAGCGTCGCCAGCAGCGCCTGGCCCATCGAGGTGGCGTGTGCCGGCAGGCGGGTGCCGACGCCGAGCCCGACCGTCATGATCCGGTGCGGCGCCGGTGACCGCGCGACATAGGTGATGGCGGTGCCGTCCAGCATGGCGGCGGAGGAGGATTCGCCGAGCCGGCGTGTCAGCTCCAGCAGCGCGTCGCGCACCCGCTCCAGCTCGCCCATGCCGGACAGGAAGCTGTGGCCGATCGCCAGGATCGCCGGCGTCAGCTCGAAATGCTTGCCGTCGCTGCGGGCGTAGCCGGCCTCGCACAGGGTCAGCAGAAAGCGCCGGGCCGCCGCCCGGGTCAGGCCGGTGCGCGCCGCCGCCTCGGTGATGGTCTGGCGGCGATGCTCCGCACCGAAGCTGCGGATCACGTCCAGCCCCTTGCGGAACGACAGCACCTGCTCGGTTCGCTGCAGCCTGGCCTCCCCGGATTGTTCGCTTTGCGAACAAGACATTCGTTCTGCGAACAGATCCTTGACCCGATCCGCGGCCCGGCACAAGACATCAAGGTAGAAAAAGCATATGGAATGTCGGGGGAAGCGTTCGGAATGGCGGGGATCGTCGCCCAGCCGGCACCCTGTGCCGCGGCGGGCCGAACCCCAGTCCGCGCCCGCCCCGACCCGCAAAGGCGTGACGAGGCTGAGGACATCCCGCATGGTCGCATCCGTCCCCGAAGGCCGCCCGCTGGCCGCCAAACCCAAGGCCGCCATCGCCGCGATGAGCACGCGCAGCCGGATCTTCGCGATCGTCGGCAGCTCCTCCGGCAACCTGGTCGAGTGGTACGATTTCTACACCTACGCCTTCACCTCGCTGTACTTCGCCAGCGCCTTCTTTCCCAAGGGCGACGCGACCAGTCAGCTGTTGAACACCGCCGGCATCTTCGCCGCCGGCTTCCTGATGCGGCCGATCGGCAGCTGGGTGTTCGGCCGCATCGCCGACCGGCACGGCCGCCGCACTTCGATGATGCTGTCGGTGCTGATGATGTGCGCGGGGTCGCTGGCGATCGCGGTGTTGCCGACCTATGAGACCATCGGCGCCGCGGCCAGCGTCCTGCTGCTGATCGCCCGGCTGGTGCAGGGTCTGTCGGTCGGCGGCGAGTACGGCACCAGCGCGACCTATATGAGCGAGGTGGCGGCCCGCCGGCACCGCGGCTTCTTCGGGTCGTTCCAATACGTCACCCTGATCGGCGGCCAGCTGCTGGCCACGCT
>NZ_JBYRFX010000590.1:0-20769 GCF_057815775.1 Inquilinus sp. | reverse complement strand
CGGCCGCCGTCACGCGAAGACGGTGAACGGGGTGGTGACGACGTTCCTGTCGGCGGGGCAGCAGGAGGTCGCGGACTACACCGGGTCTCCGGCCGTGCTGCAGCGGCGCTACGCCTATGGCGTGGGGCTGGACGAGCCGGTGGTGACGGTGACGGCGGCGGGCGCGATCTCGTACCCGTTCGCCGATGGCCTTGGCTCGGTGGTCGCGGTGGTCAGCAGCGCCGGGGTGCTGGCGGAGACGCACAGCTACACCGCCTATGGCGTGAGCCCGGTGTCGACCGGCTTCGCCTTCCAGTTCGCCGGGCGGCGCCTCGATCCGGAGACCGGACTGTACTACAACCGGGCCCGGACCTACTCGCCGGCGCTCGGGCGCTTCCTGCAGGCCGACCCGAGCGGCACCAAGGGCGGCCTCAACCTCTATGCCTATGCCAGCAACGACCCGGGCAATCTCACCGATCCCACGGGCCTCAGCCCCTCGGATATCCTCGAATCCGAAGCCGGATACGACTATGACTCGAGCCTTGGTGCGATCGATACCGCGGAAAGTGTACCCTTAATAACGCAAAATGCTGCAAATGGGGCGGCATTTGAACAGCTCGGCTTGGACTACCTTGATGGAATCAATAGCGACGTTGCGGAGCAGGTCAGCATTCGTCCCTATACAGAATTAGGCGATTTGACTAATTATCGCGTTCGCCTAGACGCTCTCGGCACGGACGACTCTAGCGGTATCAATCTGTATGATTTCAAGTCGTCCCCAACCGCAGGGCTCACCCGTAACCAGACGGCCGGCTATCCGCTGCTTGGGCAATATGGCGGTCAAGTTGTCGGACGAAATGGCGGTCTAGCCTATCCGGCGGGCACCCCAATCCCGCCGACGGCGGTGCGAATTCTCCGGCCTGGTGACTTTTAAGGGAACCAAAATGAAGGAAGTCAGTGGCTTGAAGCCGGAGCTTTTCAGTTTTCTAAGCCCTCGATTGCTCACCTCTGGATTCGCGCTTAAGCCTCTAAAGGATCGTTTCGCACGAAAGCAGGGAGACGTTACCGCTATATTTCAGTTGGTGTGCCTGGATGGGAAACCGGGTTACCGTATCCAACCGAACGTCGGAGTACGCATTGAGCGCATCGAGAAAATCTTCCATCAGGCATCTGGTTTCGAACCAAAATTCCAAAAAGACACAGCGACTATGGGGAATTCGGTCGGGGTGTTTTTGAGCGGTGATGCTCGAGCATGTGAGTTCTCTCTGAGGTTAGAATCGGAAATCGGCTCGGTGGCCGAGAGTATTATTGAGACGTTTAGCGGATTTGCGCTGCCCTATTACGAGCGTTGGGGGACACTTGCCGCGATCGATGCTGAACTAAATGGCAGGCCTGGCGAACGAAATCACCACAGGGCTCTTCCGTGGTTCCGGTGCTCGACCGGAATCATCGTTGCTAAACTCAGAGGGCGGCCAGACTATGATCAACTTGCCGAGCGTTATGCGGAAATAATGGCCTTGGACAGCAAGGGATTTTATCTCCAACGCTTCCGGGATTTGCTTAAATCGCTAGAGAAGATTGAACCAGAAGACGACTTGGAATTGCGGTGACAGCGCACTCCTAAGAGGCTCTCGTTCTTGCCCGACAATGGCAGTGGGGCGGCCTCTCTGACGCCCTGAACTGCAAAGCGACCAGGAAACCGGCCGGCGAGGTCACCGTGACAACGGAGACGGCTTCGCCGGCCGAATGCTGTCGGCGAGACGCCGCCGGATCTCGGGACGGTGTCCTGGACGCTGGATGCGAACGGCAACCGGACGCTGCTGACCTGGCCGGGCTATTCGGTGGCCTATGTGTATGACACGCGGGACCGCCTGAGCGACGTGTACCGGACCTCGACCAGCGGGTCGCAGCTGCAGCACACCACGTACGACAGCCGGTCACGGCCGGTGTCGGTGTCCTATGGCGGCGCGACGCCGGTGGCCAGCACCCCTATGCCTGGACCGAAGGCGGCTAGGCCAGCGAGATCGCCCACAGCTGGGGCGGCGGTGGTCTGACGATCGACTACGCCTACAACCAGGACCATCAGAGGACGTCCTCGACCTACAGCGACTCGTCCTTCGTCGTGGCCGGCCTGGCGGCGGCGAGCCCGGTCTATGTCCCGAACGCGCTGAACCAGTATGGCTCGGTCGGCGGGACGGCGTTCAGCTATGACACCCGGGGCAACCTGACCTCGGACGGGGTGTGGACCTTCGGCTACGACACCGAGAACCATCTGCTCTCGGCGGCGAAGACCGGCACGACGGTGGCCTACGCCTATGACCCGATCGGCCGCCGTCACGCGAAGACGGTGAACGGGGTGGTGACGACGTTCCTGTCGGCGGGGCAGCAGGAGGTTGCGGACTACACCGGGTCGCCGGCCGTGCTGCAGCGCCGCTACGCCTATGGCGTGGGGCTGGACGAGCCAGTGGTGACGGTGACCGCGGCGGGTGCCGTGTCGTACCCGTTCGCCGACGGCCTGGGCTCGGTGATCGCGGTGGTGAACAGCGCCGGGGTGCTGGCGGAGACGCACAGCTACACCGCCTATGGCGTGAGCCCGGTGTCGACGGGCTTCGCCTATCAGTTCGCCGGGCGCCGCCTCGATCCGGAGACCGGGCTGTATTACAACCGGGCCCGGGCCTACTCGCCGGCCCTCGGGCGCTTCCTGCAGGCCGACCCGAGCGGCACCAAGGGCGGCATCAACCTCTATACCTACGCCAGCAACGACCCGGCCAACCTCACCGACCCTCAGGGCCTCAGCCCCTCGGGTATCCTCGAATCCGAAGCCGGATACGACTATGACGTGAGCCTTGGTGCGACCGACTATAGTGTCGGCCCGCCCGAGTTCGACTGTGGTCTCTTAGCGGAGACCGATCTTGGAGAGAGCGGAGCTGATTCTTCAAACATAGTGTTCCGTGGCGAACGATCCTCTGCGACTCCCGATCAGGCCTTTCCCGACGGCATATCTGCAAAAGGAGACAATCTCTCCGCTCCGGGTCACCCGCCGGTGACTACATATCGAATCCTTGCTTTGGAAATTACTGGTAATGACCGATTTTGAAGACGACAGGCAGCCTATGGCTGCGGATATAACTATCCATTTCGAGGATAGATACATGGACGCCAAACTTCTCCGCTGGGATGAAGCGCCTGATAACCCCGACCAAGTCAAACTCATGCTGACGTATGAGACAATCGCGTTGGAAGGCTCTTCGGAGAAAGGCTATTTCCATGCACTGTGTAAGATTCGTTTGCAGCTGGAAGCGCGCGGGACGTTAATAGAATGCAATGGCTCAAGTCAGAACGTTTATCCATCCCCAATGATTGAGGCGATGGGCTACGGTGAACGCGCGTACCGGCTTACTATGGGTAAACCTGCGTTGATCACTGATCTGGTGTCCATATTTGATTCCGGACCAGGAATGGTCCCTTGCACAGTCGAGGAACAACGGAAGTTTTACAACGTGTGGCTGGAGAGCCTGCGATGAGTCGCTTGCCTTCTGTTGGAGCTATCGCCGAGGCCGAGAAGCCCCCTGATGGTTGGGGTATGAGATTCGTGGCCCTTATGGCCCGAACGACCACGTGCCCGCGCATGCAGTTGTTGGAACTTGGCAAGCAGCCAGTCCCGGACGTGGCGTCGCAGGTCATCGATCGATGGCGTAGTGGAAGGCTCGCGCGGTCGCCCCCTTGATCGTGCGGACCATCCGCTCGGCCGGGCCGGTGGTCCACGGATGATATGGCTTGGTCAGTCGATGTTCGACGCCTCGTTCGGCGCAGACCCTTCCGAAGACATGGGTGATGGAGCCGCCCTCGACCCCTTTTGTCGTGCTGGACGAACTGAACGCCGTTGTCAGTCAGCACCGTGTGGATCCGGCAAGGAACCGCGCTGATCTCCACCCAATTGTGCGCTTCGCCATGCTAAGCGGCTGCCGCCTTGGCGAATGCCGTCGGCTGACCTGGCCGGACGTGGACTTCGGCCGAAAGGAAGTGCGGGTGGTCGGCAAGAGCCGACGGCCAGGCGGGAAGACGCGCATCGTCCCCATGACCAAGGCCATGGTCACGTTACTTCAGGAGTGCCAGGGACATCACGAGGCATTCGTTTTCACCTTCGTGTGCGAGCGGCCACGCACCCGCGCCGATGGCACGTCGCGGCGCAAGGGCGAGCGGTACCCGATCAGCCGTGACGGCTGGCGGCGGCCATGGGTCGATGCACTGGCCGCTGCCAAAATCAAAGATTTCCGGATGCACGATACCCGCCACACCAGCGCAACCCGCGTGCTGCGCGCACTGGGCAACTTGAAGGCGGTGCAAAAGCAGTTGGGACACGCCGACATCAAGACCACGGCGAAGTATGCACACGTGCTTGTGGATGACATTCGGACAGCCATGGAGGCTGTGTCCCGAAATAGTCCCGAGGCAATCCGCACTAGGACCACTAAAATCTCGTAGAATCAAATGAGTAAGTAGGTTTTAGCGCCGTTTCCCAAAGCAGGCACGCTACCAGACTGCGCTACGCCCCGTACGGCCCGAACGCCGCAGCTTTCCTAGATTTTACAAGGCTTTGGCAAGGGGCATCTGCCCGGCCGATCCGCGGCGAAATGCAGCCAGCCTGGCCTGGAAATCCCAGGCGCTGCGCCCCGCACGGCAGGCGGCGCTTGTACAGCGGCCCTATGTCGGGTATCGATGGGCGCAACGATCCAGGGATCTTTTGCTGTCGGACCGGCCCGCCATGCTGCAGCGGCCGCCTCATTGCATTCCAGAAGGTCAGGATTTCCCCATCAGGAGCAGTGTCTGCCACGGCTCGAACGCATAGGGTCACGCGCGACATGCCTTTCTCTCCCGCCCCAGCCAGCCTGCTGCACGCCCTGACCGAGCGCGGCTATGCCGAGCCGACGCCGGTCCAGGCCGCGGTGCTGCAGCCCGACAGCGCCGAGCGCGACCTATTGGTCTCGGCCCAGACCGGATCCGGCAAGACCGTCGCCTACGGCCTCGCCCTCGGCAGCACGCTGCTCGGGGATGCGGAACGGATGGGTCCCGCCCGGGCGCCGCTGGCCCTGGTGATCGCGCCGACCCGCGAGCTGGCGCTGCAGGTGCAGCGTGAGCTGGAATGGCTGTACAAGGCGGCTGGCGCCCGCGTCCTCGCCTGCGTCGGCGGCATGGACGCCCGGCGTGAGCAGCGCCTGCTGTCCGCCGGTTGCCACATCGTCGTCGGCACGCCCGGCCGCCTGCGAGACCATATCGAGCGCGGCCAGCTCGACCTCTCCGCCATCCGTGCCGTGGTGCTGGACGAGGCCGACGAGATGCTCGACCTCGGCTTCCGCGAGGACCTCGAGGCGATCCTCGACGCCGCGCCGACCGAGCGCCGGACCCTGCTGTTCTCGGCCACGCTGCCGAAGGAGATCACCGGCCTCGCCCGGCGCTACCAGAAGGACGCCGTGCGGATCGCGATGTCGTCGCGCGACGAGCCGCATCGCGACATCGAATACCGCGCCATGCCGGTCGCGCCGCATGAGGCGGAGCGGGCCATCGTCAACATCCTGCGCTTCTTCGAGGCGAACGGCGCCATCGTGTTCTGCGCCACCCGCGAAGCCGTGCGCCGTCTGCAGGGCAACCTGCTGGAGCGCGGCTTCGCCGTGGTGGCGCTGTCCGGCGAGCTGAGCCAGTTGGAGCGCAACCGGGCGCTGCAGTCGCTGCGCGACGGGCGAGCCCGGGTCTGCGTCGCCACCGACGTCGCCGCCCGCGGCCTCGACCTGCCCGATCTCGGCCTTGTCGTGCATGCCGAGCTGCCGCACGACGCGCAGGTGCTGCAGCACCGCAGCGGCCGCACCGGCCGGGCTGGGCGCAAGGGCGTCAGCGTCGTGCTGGTGCCTTACAACCGCCGCTACCAGGCCGAACGGCTGCTGAACACCGCGCGGATCGAAGCGGCATGGGCGCCGCCGCCCTCGGCCGAGGAGATCCGCAGCCGCGACCAGGCCCGGCTGGCGTCCGAGACCCTGCTGACCGAGCCCGCGACCGAGGATGATCTGGTCGGCGCCCGCGCGCTGCTGGCCGACCGCAGCGCCGAGGATGTCGCCGTCGCCCTGGTCCGCCTGCATCGCAGCCTGCTGCCGTCGCCCGAGGAACTGACGCCGCAGCCGGAACGCGCGCCGGCGCCGGCCCGGTCGACCGAACGCCGCCCGCCCCGCCCGGCTCACGACGGTCCGTCGGAGGCTGGGAGTGGCGGCGGTGGTGGTGGTGGCGACGGATCGGTCTGGTTCCGCATCAATGTCGGCCGCGCCAACAATGCCGATCCGCGCTGGCTGGTGCCCTTCCTGTGCCGCCGCGGCCATATCACCAAGGCCGAGATCGGCCGGATCGAGATCATCGAGCGGCAGAGCCGGGTCGAGATCGCCCGTCACGCCGCCGGGCGCTTCTCCTCCTCGATCCGCCGGCCGGACACCCAGGACCGGCACATCCGGATCGAAGAGGACCGCCCGCACCGGCCGGCGGCGGCGAAGCGCACGGGGCCGAAGCCGAAGCCGGCCAAGGCCTCTGAGGCCTGAGGCCTCAGGCCTGGGCCTGGGCCTATCCGGCCAGCGCGATGATCTCGCGGCTGTCCGGGCGGAAGGGCGACCCGTCCCAGTCACCGATCCAGCGCGTGTCGCTGAACCCGGCGTGGGCCAGGCGTGCGGCCAGCATCGGCTGATCCAGGAAGCGCAGGGCGCTGTGGCTGACCAGCACGGTGCCGTCCGCCTCGAACCGATGATGCGTCTCGAACCGGACGATGCCGTCGACGACCGAGGTGACGGCAATGTGGGTGTCGACTGCGCTGCCGTGGTCCGGCACGACGCGGCGGCGGGTCCGGTCCGGCGTCCAGCCCTCCCAGGCCCGCGCCGCCGGGTTGCGCGTCTCGAAGGCAAAGCGGCCGCCCGACGCCAGATGGGCCCGCGCCGTGGCCAGGACGGCCCCGATATCCGCATCGGTCAGGAATACCTGGAAGACGTGGCCGGTCATGATGATCAGGTCGAATGACCGGCCGAGCGTGACGTCGCGCGCATCGCCCTCGACCCAGGCCACTCGCTCGCCGCCCGGCCGGCGGCGTCCGACCGCCAGCATCGCCGCCGCCGGATCGATCCCGCTGACGTCGTGCCCCTGCCCGGCCAGCGCCGAGGCGATCTGCCCTGTGCCGCAGCCGAGATCGAGCACGCGCCGCGGCGCGTCCCCGGCCAGGCCGAGATAGAAGCGGGTGTCCGCGCCCGGCGAGTTCATCGCGTCGTAAAGAGCCGCGAGCCGCTGGTCGGTGTAGTGGATGTCTTCGGTCATCAGTGCGGTTCCGGCATGATCTGCCAGTGTTCAGTAGAGCCCGGCGCGGTCGCCCGGACAACTGGCGGCCGCGGCGGCCGTCGCGTAGGCTGGGCCGCCCACCCGGAGGTCGATCGTCCCGATGCTGTTGCCGCGCGCCATCCTGTTCGACCTGGACGACACCCTGATCTCCGCCTACCGCCGGCCGGATGCGGCCTGGCTGGCCGTCACCGGCGAGTTCGCAGCGCAGCTGGCGCCCTATGCCGGTGCCGAGATCGCCGCCGCTATCGGCCCGCTTGCGCGCGATTTCTGGGCGGATGCCGAACGCCACCGGATCTGGCGGCAGCGGATCGGCGAGGCGCGGCGCCTGATCGTCGCCGATGCCCTCCGGTCCCTGGCCGTCGCGGGCCGGCCGGCGCTGCCGGTCGAGATGGCCTGGCAGCTTGCCGATCGCTTCACCGCCTATCGGGATGAACAGATGCACCTGTTCGAAGATGCCCATCGGGTGGTCGATGGCTTCCGGGCCTATGGCGTGCGCCTGGCGCTGGTCACCAACGGCTCGGCCGAGGGCCAGCGCGCCAAGATCACCCGCTTCGAGTTGGGCGACCGGTTCGATCACATCCAGATCGAGGGCGAGATCGGCTTCGGCAAGCCCGATGAGCGGGCCTACCGCCATGCCATGCGGATCCTGGGGGTGACCCCGGAAGAGACCTGGATGGTCGGCGACAATCTGGAGTGGGAGGTCGCGGCGCCACAGCGCCTGGGCATCCATGCGATCTGGTGCGACAACGGCGAAGGACTGCCCGCTGATACAACGATCCGCCCGGACCGCATCATCCGGACTCTGTCGGAGTTGCTGCCGCTCGCATCGGCGAGCGCCGCGGGCTAGACCCTGCCTGCCCCCTTGACCGTGAAAGGCGCAGCGATGACGTCCGATCTCCACCCGGTCGATGCCTCCCTGGTCGGTGCAGTGTCCGACCTGTTGCGCCGCGCCGCCCGCGAGGCGATCCTGCCGCGCTTCCGGGCCCTGGCCGAAGATGAGTCGGAAGAGAAGTCGCCGGGCGAGATCGTCACCATCGCCGATCGCGAGGCCGAGGCGATCCTGACCCAGGGGCTGCTGGTGCTGCGACCGGACGCGCTTGTTCTGGGCGAGGAGGCCGCCGCGGCGGATCCCACCCTGCTGCCGGGCTTCCATGCCGGCACGGCCACCACCTGGCTGGTCGATCCGCTCGACGGCACCGCCAATTTCGCCGCCGGGAACGAACCCTTCGCGGTGATGGTCGCCCTGGTGGAAGGCCAGGACATCGTGGCCGCCTGGATGCTGGACCCGGTGTCGGACCGGCTGGCCGTGGCGACCCGCGGCGGTGGCGCGTTCCTGGACGGGGTCCGCGTCGCGGTGTCGGATGGAGACGCCGCCGCCGAGACCCTGCACGGTGCCGTGCTGACCCGCTTCCTGCCGCCGCCGCTCAAGGCGCAGATCGAGGCCCGCAGCGGCCGGCTCGCCCGGATCCTGCCGGGCTGGCGCTGTTCCGGCCGGGAATATCCGGCGATGGTGTCGAGCGAGCAAGATTTCGCCCTGTTCTGGCGCGCCCTGCCCTGGGACCACGCCCCGGGCGCGCTGTTCCTGGCGGAGGCCGGGGGCCGCACCGCCCGGCTCGACGGCACGCCGTACCGGCCGCGCGAGGACCGCCCCGGCCTGCTGGCGGCACGCAGTGCCGCCGCCTGGGACTCCGTCGCTGCCGCGCTGCTGGCGCCGGACGACACCTAGGCTTGCCGTGCGTCGCTTCGGATCATCGCTTTACGGCGATTAATTTCTGTCTTACAGAAACTTCGGCATCCGCTGCCGGAGAGGTCACCGATGATCCCCACCCCCATCGACGCCGCACGCGCCGCCAGGCTGCGGCGCACCAGCGCGCGCATCGCCTGGATGCTCACCGCACTCCTGGTCGTGCTGCCGGCCGCGATCGCCGTCTATGTCTTCGGCTTTCCGGAAGCCATCCCTCGCCACCCCTGGCTGACGGACCTGGCCATCGACCCGGCGCTGACGCAGCGCCCCCTCGCCTTCGGCTGGAGCATTGCGGTCTTCGCCGTGCTGCTGGCCGGGTCGGCTCCGCGCCTGTTCTCGATCTGGGCGGCGCGGCGGCTGTTCCGGGACTATGCCGAAGGGGCGCTGTTCACACCGGCCGCGACCCTGGCCCTGCGCCGCATCGCCTTCGGCATCCTGGCCTCGGCCTGCGTCCCGCCGATCGGGTCCACCATGCTGTCGTCGGTCCTGCGCGCCGCCGGCCTGACCGACGATTTCATGGTGACGCTCACCACCGACCAGATCTGGCTGGCCGTGCTCGGCTTCGTGATTCTCGGCATCGCCCAGGTGATGCGCGAGGCGGTCGCGATCGCCGAGGACAATGCCGGCATCGTGTGAGCCGGCCGTGACGATCCGCGTCACCCTCGACGTCATGCTGGCACGCCGCAAAATGCGGTCCAAGGATCTCGCCGCGCTGGTCGGGATCACCGAATCCAACCTGTCGCTGCTGCGCACCGGCAAGGTCCGCGGCATCCGCTTCGAAACCCTGGCCCGGATCTGCGATGCCCTCGGCTGCCAGCCCGGGGATCTGCTCGCGAACATGCCAGGGAACGGCGAGGCGGCGGAGGGCGACGACGCATAGGACCGAAGTCATGATCGGAACCAATGGCCGTGTCGCCTCGTTGCAGCAGCCAGAGGGGCCAGACTTTGGAGGACTTTATGAAACGCATCCTGCTCGTCGCCGTCGCCGCGATGATCTCCGCTCCGGCCTGGGCCGACTGTCCGCAGGACGTCGACGCCCAGAAGAGCAATATCGCGGTGCTGCAACAGCAACTCGCCGATCAGCAGGCGGCCGCGGCGCCGGCGGCCGATAGGTGCCGGACTGAGACGCAGCTGATCGAACAGATGAAGAAGCTGGGTGGCATCTACCAGGTCTGCATGGGCCAGCTCAGCCTCACCTCGACGGACATCAACGGCTTCAAACAGCAGATCACCCAGGTCGACAACCCGCACAAGACACGCTGCGGCGCCTGATCGTGTTCTTGCGGGACGCTGTCGCCGATCGCGGCGGCGTCCCGCGATTCCCTATACGCGTGCCTGCATGGCGAAGCCCATGGCGGGTTCCAAGATGACCTCCCCAACCGCTTCGCTGTCGGCGCCATAACGCAGCGCCAGGGCCGCGGTCACGATCTCGCGCAGGGTGCGGCTGCGCTCGGCCAGGATGACAAGATCCTCCACCAGTAGTGCCAGCGCTTCGGCCGGCAGCGCCGCCACGGCGGCCATTGGCATGGCTTCGATCTGGTCGAGGGTCGGATGCAGGCTCATGACGGGCTCCTGAATGAGATGGAGAGTGTGGATGGACACCGCAGATTCACCGGTACATGCAGCCGGACCAGCACGTCGTAGCTGAGTCCATGGACCCCACGGCGTTGGGCGCCGGCCAGAAGCCGGGGCCAAAACCGGACCGGGATCGAACCGCGCAGCCGCATCATCCGCAAATGCTGCGCCGAGACGCCGAGATCCGCTGCGAGATGGCTCTGCCGATCCCAACAGGCGAACAGGGTTTCGAAGCTGTCGATGAGTGAGTCCATCCACAAACGATACGTTTCGTAATCTTATCGGTCAATACAAAACGTATTCTCCATCCGCTACGAAACGTGGTAATCCTACGCCATGATGGAACCACATGACCGCCTGGTCCTGGCGCGGATCAAGGCCGGCCACGAGACTGCAGCGGATGCGGCCCGGGTGTTCGGCTGGAGCCCGATCACCTATCGCGCCCATGAATCCGGCCTGCGCGGGCTGCGCCGCGACGCCGCCGCCCGCTACGCCGTCGCCTTCAACGTATCGGAAGCCTGGCTGCTGACCGGCGAAGGCGGCCCGGATGGGCAGCGCCCGATGGTGCCTGTCGTCGGTTTTGTCGGTGCCGGGGCGGAGGTCCAGATGTTCGACGGCGACCAGTCCACCGAGCAGATTGATGAAGTCGACGCCCCGCCGGCGTCCGACGAGCACACCGTGGCGGTGATCGTCCGCGGCGATTCCATGGCCCCGGCCTTTCGCGACCGCGACGTCATCTACTACCGCAATATCCGCACCGACCTGGACCAGCTGATCGGCCGGGAATGCGTCATCCGGCTGTCGGACGGCCGGACCTTCGTCAAGATCCTGATGCGCGGTGGCGGCCCCGGCTTCTTCACCCTGTTCAGCTACAACGCGCCGCTGATCTCCGACGTCGTGGTCGAATGGGCCGTGCCGGTGAAATGGGTGATGCGGGATTGATCGATACGTTTTGTGTTGTCGATTGATGATTTTATACGTAACGTATCGATTTGCTCGTCATGAGCCGTTTCCTCCTCCCTGAACTCGCCGGGGCCTCATGCCCCGGCTTTTGTTCGGGGCCGGCAGCCTGACCAAATGGTCAGGATCGATCTTGCCTCGCCGGTCGATCCGTCCCAATCTTGCCCGACAGGGACAGGCCTCGGGACAAGAAGGAGAACGCCGGCCATGACGATCGCACTCAAGGGCGGCACGGTGGTGAATGCCGATCGCAGCTTCCGCGCCGACGTGATCTGCGAGGATGGCAGGATCCTCGCCGTCGGGCCGGATCTGGCGGCCCCGACCGGCGCCCGGGTGATCGACGCCTCGGGCAGCTATCTGCTGCCGGGTGGCATCGACCCGCACACCCATATGCAGTTCCCCTTCATGGGCACGGTGGCGGCCGACGACTACTACACCGGCACGGCCGCGGCGCTGGCCGGCGGCACCACCATGATCATCGATTTCTGCATCCCCGGGCCGCAGCAGAGCCTGCTGGACGGGTATCGCCAATGGCGCGAATGGGGCGAAAAGGCCGTCTCCGACTGGTCGCTGCACGTCGCCATCACCTGGTGGTCCGACCAGGTGCGGGAGGAGATGGGCACGCTGGTCGCCGACCACGGCGTCAACAGCTTCAAGCATTTCATGGCGTACAAGAACGCCCTGATGGTCGATGACGACGTGCTGATGCACAGCTTCAGCCGCTGCCGCGAGATCGGCGCCCTGCCGATGGTCCATGCCGAAAACGGCGATATCGTCTGGCTGCTGCAGAAGGCGCTGCTGGAGGCCGGCGTCACCGGGCCGGAAGGCCATGCCCTGTCGCGCCCGCCGGAGGTCGAGGGCGAGGCCGCCAACCGCGCCATCATGATCGCCGGCGCCGCCGGCGTGCCGCTCTATATCGTCCACACCTCCTGCCGCGAGGCGCATGAGGCGATCGCCCGGGCGCGCGCCAATGGGCAGCGCGTCTATGGCGAATCCCTGATCCAGCACCTGACGCTGGACGAAGGCGAATACCGCAATCGGGACTGGGCCTACGCCGCCGCCCGGGTGATGAGCCCGCCCTTCCGTTCCAAGGACCACCAGAAGTCGTTGTGGGATGGGCTGACCGCAGGCAGCCTGCAGGTCGTCGCCACCGACCACTGCGCCTTCAACACCGCGCAGAAGCGCATGGGCCTGGACGATTTCACCCTGATCCCGAACGGCACCGGCGGCATCGAGGACCGCATGGCGGTGCTGTGGTCCAACGGCGTGAACACCGGCCGGCTGACGCCGAGCGAGTTCGTCGCCGTCACCTCGACCAACGCCGCCAAGGCCTTCAACATCTATCCGCAGAAGGGCGTGATCGCGCCGGGCGCCGATGCGGATGTCGTGGTCTGGGACCCGGCCGCGACCAAGACGGTCAGCGCCGCCACCCAGCATTCGAACATCGAGGTCAACGTGTTCGAAGGCATGGCCCTGCGCGGCCTGCCCGCCATCACCCTCAGCCAGGGCAAGGTGGTGTGGGAGAACAACGAACTGAAGGTCCAGCGCGGCGAAGGCCGCTTCGTGCCGCGCCAGGGCACCGCCCCGGTGTTCGAGGCGATGAAGATCCGCAACGAGCTGCGGCGCCCGGTGCCGGTCAAGCGCGACCCCAGCGTGCATGTGACGCCGTGACCGGAGACACCGTCCCATGAGCCCGCGCACCGCCGGCCTGACTGACGCGCTGTACGACTACCTGCTCGACGCGTCGCTGCGCGAGTCACCGATCCTGGCAAGGCTGCGCCAGGAGACGCAGCGCGCCGTGGCGGCCCAGGCCGGCATGCAGATCGCGCCGGAACAGGGCCAGTTCATGGCCCTGCTGGCCCGCTTGGTCGGAGCGAGGCGGCTGATCGAAATCGGCACCTTCACCGGCTACAGCGCCCTGTCGGTGATGCTGGCCCTGCCGGCGGAGGCGCGCCTGCTGTGCTGCGACGTCAATGCGGAGTGGACGTCGATCGCCCGCCGTTACTGGGCCGAGGCTGGGCTGGCGGAGCGGATCGAGCTGCGGCTGGCGCCGGCCCTGGACACGCTCGCCGGGCTGGCGCGGGATGGCTGGTCCGGCACGGTCGACATGATCTTCGTCGATGCGGACAAATCGAACTACCCCGCCTATTGCGAGGCCGCGATCGGCCTGCTGCGGCCGGGCGGGCTGCTGCTGGTCGACAACGTGCTGTGGCACGGCCAGGTCGCCGACCCTGCCGACCGGTCGGCCAACACCGAGGCGATCCGCCGGACCAACGCGATGCTGCGCGACGACAAGCGCATCGACGTGTCCCTGCTGCCGGTCGGCGACGGCCTGACCCTGGCCCGGAAGCGAGTGGCCGGAGAGGATTGATCTGGTAGGTTGGATTCGCACGCGAAACCAACAAAATCATGGCACTACGGCAAAGTGTTGGGTTCGAGACGAACCCAACCCACGCCTATCTTATAACACTCCGGCGGACAGCTTGCGCACCACCTCGGCCTGGCGGCGGGTGTCGGTCTTGGCGAAGATGCTCTTGAGCTGGCTGCGCACCGTCAGCAGCGAGACGCCGTCGACCGCTGCGATCTCGGCCGGGGTCAGGCCCTCGATCAACCGCCGGGCCACCCGCAGCTCCGCCGCGGTCAGCCCGTAAACCGCGCGGGCGCTTTCGATCCGCTCGGCCGAGGCGGAGACAGCCGGGTCCTCGATCAGCACCAGCGCCGCGGCGCCGGAGAAGAACACCTGGGCCGAGGATTGCGCCAGTTGCGCGAACCGGACCCGCAGCGGCTGGCCGCCCTCGCGCGGCAGCAGCCGGGAATGCAGCAGGCTGCGTGGCACGCCCAGCCGGATCTCGTCCAGGGCGCGATCCAGCGCCGCGGTGGCATCGGCGGACTGGAAGCGCAACCGGCCTTCGCTGTCCTCGCCGACCGCGTCGCCCTTGCCGATCATCGTTTCCGCCGCCTTGTTGCAGGTGCAGATCCGGCGGTTGCCCGCCACCAGGATCACGCCGATGCCGAGCAGGTCGAGCACGGAGATGCCGCCGTGCAGGGCGGCGCCGGCCTGCGGCGTCCGGCGGTAGAAGGTGAACGCACGGCGCAGATGCGGCGCCAGCTGACCCAGCAGGGCACGGGCGGCGTCGACGGTGGCATCGTCGGCCTCCGCCCCCAGCACGCTGATCATGAAGCTGCAGCGGTCTTCCTTGTGGATGGTCACGCCTACGGCGGTGCCCAGCCCGTTCGGACTCAGGTAATCGGCGTAAAACTCGCTGCGCAGCAGGCTGTCCCGCGGCAGCATCTGTTCGGCCCGCACCGCCAGCCCGACCGGCCGGCTCATCGCCGCCCGCATCCAGGGGTTCACCTTGGAGAAGTGGCTGCCATAGGCGGCCACGGCCTCGGCCGAGAAATTGGCGTTGAGCGACAGCGCTCCGTGGCCGCTGTCGGCATCGTGGAAAAACAGCGTCGCCTTGCCGTTCGGCAGGCAGGTCGCGACCTCCTGCAGGAACTGGTCCCAGCCGATCTCGCCGACAAGTGCGGCATAGATCCGATCGATCAGGGCTGCAGCACGATCCGGCTCGGCCAATCCGGTTCCCCTCCCCCTACAACGCCATGACGGGAACAATGACGAAATCCCGACGGTTCCGCATCCTCCGGTCGGGTGATCCGGGCACCGTCATGACCCGGCCCCGACTGAGGCCGACGACCAGCCGCCGCCCAGCGCCTTATACAGCGACACCACGGCCTGCAGCTTGGCCGACTTGGCCTGCGCCAGCGCGTCGCGGGCCGAGAAATAGGTCTGCTGGGCGTTCAGCACGGTCAGCAGGTCGACGGCACCGGCCCGGTACTGCGTGTCGGACAGGCGGAACGCCTCGCGCGACTGCGCCACCACCTCCTGCTGCGCCTGGTAGCGCAGGTCGGACTGGCGGATCCCGATCAGGGCATTCTCGACATCGCCGAAGGCGGCCAGGACGGTCTTCACATAGGTCTGCGCCAACTCTTGGTACTGCGCCTGGGTCAGCTGGACCTGGCCACGCAGGCTGCCGCCTTCGAAGATCGGCTGGGTCAGCGAGGCCGCGAGGCTGTAGAGCGTGCTGGCCGAGCTGAACAGCGTGTCGAGCGCGGCACTCTGGAACCCTCCCTGGCCGGTCAGCTGGATCGACGGGAACAGCGCCGCCTTCGCCTGTTTCACATTGGCCCGAGAGGCCTCCAGCTGCGCATCGGCGTTCTGGATGTCCGGCCGCCGGTCCAGCAGCGACGATGGCAGCCCCGCCGCCACCACCGGGATCTTGAGATCGTCGAGCGATTGCCGGCCCAGCGACAGCCGCGCCGGCGGTTCGCCGAGCAGCAGCGCCAGCGTGGTCTCGGATTGCTGGCGGTCCTGCTCCAGCGGCGGAATGGCCGCCTTCTGCTGCGCCACGACGGTGCGCTGCTGGGCGACGTCGAGCGCCGAGGCGGCCCCGCCCGCCTCCTGCGCCTGCACCACGGCCAGCACCTGCTGCGCGTTGGCGAGATTGTCCTTGGCGATGGCCAGCCGGTCCTGGAACTCCAGGATCTGGATATAGGTGGTGGCGGCGCTGGAGGTGACGGTCAAGGCGACGGTGTCGCGATCGTAGCGGCTGGCCAGGGCCGAGGCCTCCGCCGATTGCAGCGCCGCCCGGTTCTTGCCCCAGAGGTCGAGTTCGTAGCTGACCGCCAGTTCGGCCGACAGTTGGTCGGTCACCGACCGGCCGCCGAGCGTGCCGGGCGAATCCGCATGCGAGCCGTCGCCGGTCAGGCCGACGCTGGGCAGCAGCGGCGCCCCGGCGATGCGGGCCTGGGCATCGGCCTGCAGCACCCGGGCGACGGCGGCGCCGATGTCCTGGTTGTTCTGCTGCGCCGTGCGGATCAGGCCGTCGAGCTGCGGTGAGCCGAAGCTGCGCCACCACGAGGTATCAGGCCAGGAGGTGCCGGCCGGCCCTGTCGCCTTCCACCCGCCGGGCACGTCGAGGGCCGGCTTCTGGTCCTCCGGCCCCGCGCTGCAAGCGGCAAGCGCGGAGGCCAGGAGGATCGCTGCGAAGACGCGAGGGGCGCGATGGGAAGACGGCATGGTCACTCGGCGGACAGGGCGACGACGGGGTCGAGCGTGGCGGCCTTGCGCGCCGGCATGTAGCCGAAGACCAGCCCGGTCAGGAAGGCGCAGCCGAAGGCCAGCAGCACGGGGCCCGGCGAGAACAGGATCGGCGTGCCGAAGGCGCGCAGCGCTGCCGCCACCGCCAGGCCGCCGGCCACGCCGATCGCCCCGCCGATGGCCGACACGACCACCGATTCCGTGATGAACTGCTGCAGGATGTCCCGCATGCGGGCGCCCGTCGCCATCCGCACCCCGATTTCGCGTGTCCGTTCGGTGACGCTGACCAGCATGATGTTCATCACGCCGATGCCGCCGACCAGGAGGGAGATGGCGGCGACCGAGCCGAGCAGGATGGTCAGCGTGTTCTGGGTGGCCGAGACGGTCTCGATCAGCGCCGACATGTTGCGGATCTGCACGTCCTGGCGGCGATGCCGCTGTTCCAGCAGCGCCTGGACTTCGGCCTGGGTCTCGTCGATCCGTGCGGTGTCCTCGACCTGCACGGTAATCGACCGGACGAAGCGCTTGCCGAAGACGCGCAGGCTGCCGGTCGACAGCGGCATGAAGGCGACATCGTCCTGGTCGGCGCCGTAGGGGGTGGCGCCCTTCGCCTCCATCAGCCCGATCACCTGGAATGGGATGTTGTTGACCAGGACGTAGCGCCCCAGCGGGTCGGCGCCGTCCGGAAACAGCACCCGCGCCACCGTCTGGCCCAGCACGATGACCGGGGCGTAGCTGGCCTGGTCCTGCGCCGCGATGAAGCTGCCGCGCTCCACCGGCCAGCCCCGGGCGATGGTGAAGGACGGCGTCGTCGCATCCGCCTGGGTCTGATAGTCGGTGTTGCCATGGCGCAGGGTGACGGTGCCCGTCAGCTCCGGCACCGCCGCGGCGACATTGGGCAGATCCTCCAGCGCCTCGGCATCCTCCGGCACCAGCGTCGCGATCACGCCGTCGGCGGTGCGGTTGTTGCTCTGCGCCGGCCGGATCAGCAACAGGTCGGTGCCCATGGCGGAGATGCGGTCGACCACCGACTGCTTGGCGCCATCACCGATCGCCAGCATCGCGATCACGGCGCCGACGCCGATGACGATACCCAGCAGGGTCAGGACGGTGCGGAACAGATTGGCGCGCAGGGCCCGCAGCGCCATTTTGACCGCCTCGGCCATGTCGGCCACGCCGAGCGCCCCGGCATCGCCGGCTTCGGCCACGACGGTGCCGGCCGCGGCGGCGGGAAGCGCGCGGGGGCCGCTGTCGCCGACGATGTGCCCGTCGCGGATCTCGATCAGGCGATGGGCATGCTCCGCCACTGCCCGGTCATGGGTGATCAGGATCACGGTCTGACCGGTCTCGCTCATCCGCCGCAGCAGCGTCATCACCTCGGTGCCGCTGCGGCTGTCCAGCGCGCCGGTCGGCTCATCCGCCAGGATCACCCGGCCGCCATTCATCAGGGCGCGGGCGATCGACACCCGCTGCTGCTGGCCGCCCGACAGCTGGTTCGGCCGGTGGTCCAGCCGGTCGGCAAGGCCGAGCGAGGACAGCAACTGCGCCGCCCGCTCCCGCCGCTCGGGCGCGGCGATGCCGGCATAGATCGCCGGCACCTCGACATTCTCCGCCGCGGTGGCCGAGGCGATCAGGTTGTAGCTCTGGAAAATGAAACCGAAGGCCTCTCGCCGCAGATGCGCCAGCGCGTCGGCCCCCAGCGTCGCCACATCGGTGCCGTCGACGCGATAGTCGCCCGAACTGGGCCGGTCGAGACAGCCCAGGATGTTCATCAGGGTCGATTTGCCGGAGCCGGAAGCGCCCATGATGGCGACGAATTCGCCGGCATGGATGTCGAGCGAGATGCCGTGCAGCACCTCCACCGCCAGGTCGCCGTTGACATAGGTCTTGGTCACGTCGCGCAGCGCGATCAGCGGCGGCGTGGTCGCGACTGGCCTCTCCGGCATCGGCTCATGCATGTCCATCAGAGCCGCGGGCTCCGGCCCGGCCGCTCGGAGCGAGCCCCTTCTGCTCGGCGCGGGCCGGTGATGACCTGCTCGCCCGGCTCCAGGCCGCTCAGGATCTCCGCCTGCGCCCGGTTGGTCACCCCGACCACCACGGCGCGGGTGTCGATCCCGCCACTCGGGCGCAGCACCCGGACGGTGGCCCGGCCGGGCGACGCGGAGGAGGTTCCGGCCGCCACCCCGGACAGCGCGGCAGCGGGAATCAGCAGCGTGTCCTGCGCCGCAGCCGAGATGAAGAACACCTGGGCCGTCATCTGCGTCATCAGCACGCCGCCCTGGTTGGGCACGTCGAACAGCGCGTCGTACAGCACGACGTTGTTCACCACCTCCGGCGTCGGCAGGATCTGCCGCAGCGCGCCGTACCAGCGCTTCTCCGGCGTGCCGAGGGTGGTGAAATAGGCGGTCATGCCCAGGCGCAGGCGGCTGACATCCGCCTCGGACACCTGCGCCTTGACCGTCATGGTCGCAAGGTCCGCGACCTGGACGATGATCGGCGCCGACTGGTTGGCGTTCAGGGTCTGGCCCTGCCGCGCCGATTGCGACACCACCGTGCCGTCGATCGGGGAGTAGATCTTGGTGTAGCCGAGATTGGCCTCGTCGCCCTTGAGGGTCGACTGGGTCTGGCGGGTCTGGGCTTCGACCGCGTCGAGCTGGGCCTGGGCCGAGGCCAGCGTCGCCTCGGCGGTCTGCAGCGCGTCGTCGCTGGTCGCCCGCGCCGCCTTCAGGGTGCGCTGGCGTTCCGCCTGCTGGCCGGCCAGCATCAGCTGGGCCTGCTTGTCCGCCCGCTGGGCCTCGAGATTGGCCAGTTGCGCCCGGTCGGCCTCGACCCGCGAGAGGTAGACGGTGGGGTCGATCTCGGCCAGCAGGTCGCCGGCCTTCACCCGGTCGCCGATGGCGACATGCAGCGTGCTGAGCAGGCCCGAGACCTGGGTGCCGACATCGACGTAGCGGAGCGGCTGCAGCGTGCCGAGTGCGGTCGTCGCATCCTCGATGTTGCCCCGCCCCGCCGTCGCGGTGACGTAGAGCTGGTCTGGCGCGACGGTACGGCCCCAGCGGTACCAGCCCCCGGCGGCCACCAGCGTGACGACCAGCAGTGCCAGAATCAGGGTCAGACGGCGCCGGCGCCGGCGGTGCGGACGGGTGGCGGCGATGGGCTTCGGAACAGGCGGAGGCGCCGTCTCTTTCAGCTTCGGCTCGGTCGCTGTCCTGATGTCCGGCATTCCCATTCGGTCCGCATTGAGTCCGCCCCTTCACGGCCCGGCCGGGCAATTCCGGCGCAGCGTTATCGCCTTGCGACTGGCCAGGTTGCGGCCGGCCGATTATATCGTGTCCACGGCCGTCCGGCCGCATCCTCCGCCACCGCTTTCGAGGCAGTCATGGTCCGCGCGGCATTGATCGCGCTTTCCGGCATTTTCCTGGCTGCCCCGGCTTTGGCGGCACCGAACAGCTGCGGCCCACACGATGTCGTCGTGGATTATCTGGCCCGGGCGTTCCAGGAAACGCGGAGCAGCGGCGGCACGGCCAACAGCGGCGGCGGAGTCGAGCTGTTCACCAGCCCCGGCGGGCGCAGCTGGACCCTGCTGTACACCGGGTCGGACGGGCAATCCTGCCTCATCGCCGCCGGCCATGGCTGGGGACCGGCCCCGAACGAGGCCGTGGCGCCGCCGCGTTAGGCCTTACTGCGCCGGCGCGGTGGTCGCGATCAGCGGATGGAGGACGCGATCGCCCGGCCGGATGCTGAGGAAGCGGGTGATGCCGCCATTCAGCTCCAGCACCGCCTTGGCCGGCCCGTCCGAGGTCCGCGCATCCAGCGTCTGCGGCGGCGCGTTCTCGACGATGTTGGCGATGGTGCCGTCGGTGCGAATGAAGATCATGTCGAGCGGGATCAGCGTGTTCTTCATCCAGAACGCCTGCGGCTCGACCACATCGAACACGAACAGCATGCCGGCATCCGGCGCCATGGTCTTTCGAAACATCAGGCCGCGCTCCTGATCCGCCGGCGTCAGCGCCAGTTCGACCGTGAAGTGGAAGCGCTTGCCGGCGGCGGT
>NZ_JBYRFX010000589.1:0-4275 GCF_057815775.1 Inquilinus sp. | reverse complement strand
CTGGTGCCGCTGCCCGCGCCGAAGCCGCTGACGATGGACGACATCGTCGCCACCCAGACGGCGCTGAATGCCTATGGCATGACCGCCGTGCGCATCCCCGGCGCCTATAAGGGCGACATGCTCCAGGCCCTGCGCCTGTGGCGCCAGGCCGCCGCCGCCCACAGCCTGACGCTGCGCTACACCGTCTACATGCCGGGCTTCGAGTTCCGCACGGCGCAGCAGGTCGACGACGCCATCGCCAAATGGGGCGTCAAGCAGGACGAGGGCGACGATTTCGTGCGGATCGGCGGCATCAAGCTGATCGTCGATGGCGGCTTCGAGGGTGGCCATCTCTCCCGGCCCTACCAGGAACCCTATGGCAAGGGCGGGACCTATGCCGGCCTGACCGTGTCGCCGCCCCCGGCCTACGAGGCGGTGGTGCAGGAGATCAACCGGAAGGGCTGGCGGCCCACCACCCATGCCGTCGGGGATGCGGCGGTCGACGAGGTGCTGACCGCCTATGAAAAGGCCGATGCCGACCGGCCGATCGCCGGCAAGCGCTGGGCCATCGAGCATGCCTTCGTCGTGCGCCCCGACCTGGTGAACCGGATGAAGGCGATGAACCTGATCGTCTCCGCCCAGGACCACCTGTACCTGGCCGCGCCGGTGCTGAAGAAGTACTGGGGCTGGGACCTGGCCAGCGAAGTGACACCGCTGAAGACCTTCCTCGATGCCGGCCTGCTGGTGGCAGGCGGCACGGATTCGCCGGTCATCCCCTTCAACCCGTTCTGGGAGCTGTATCATTTCGCCAGCCGGGACACGATTTCCGATGGCGTCTACGGCGCCGACCAGAAGATCGCGTCCCGTACCCTGCTGCTGCGGCTGGACACGATCAACTTCGCCAAAATGATCGGCGAGGACGACCATCGCGGCTCGATCGAGCCGGGCAAGTTGGCCGATTTCGCCATCCTGACCGATGATTTCCTGACCGTCCCGGTCGAGAAGATCCAGGCGATGAAGGCCCTGGCGACCTATGTCGGCGGCCGGGAAGTGTACCGGGACCCGGGCTACAAATAGGGGCGGAGGGGCGCTATCGCCCCTGGCCGAACAATCTGTCCACGCTCGATTGAAGGCTGAAAATGTCCGAGACCGTATAGAGGCCTGCGGGCTTCTTCAGATGGGCGTTGTCCGGCGCGGCGTCCACGCAGGCCTTCACCAGCACGACCTGCCGGGCGGGGTCGGGCATGAATTTCAGTCCGGCCACGGAGTATTTCGACACGCCTTCGCTGCCGTCGGCGGTGCGCTGCCCCCTGGCGCGCGTGCCGGCCAGCTCGCCAATGTCAGGGACATGGTCGAACACGGCGTCGTAGAATTCGACGATGGGGCTCTGGTTGGTGGCGGCGCAGCCATGGATGTAGGCGGCGTGGAAGCGCCCCTCGAGCTGGAAGGACACCACGTCGCCGGCCCGATGGAAGGTGAGGCTGTCGGGCAGGCTGGGGGCCCGCTTCAGCGGGGTGGGCGGCGTGCGCAGGAACGCGGCCTTGATGGCATCGGTCTTGCGATGGAAATCATCGCTGAGGGCGACCGCGGCGTTGAGTGCATCGAGGGCCTGATCGGCCTGTGCGCCGAGGGCGGGATCGGCGATGCCGTATTTGTGCAGGGTGATGGCCAGGGCTGCCGTGGCCTTGTGGCGATACACTGCGGACGCGGCGTCGGCCTGCAGGACGCAGTTCCACCGGCGCAGCAGAAGCGGCAGCACGCGGCCTGCCGGGTTGGCGGCCAGGGCGGCATCATGCTTGGCGTAGGCATGGGTGTGGGCGAGGACCCGGGCGACGTCTTCGTCCACCGTCTGGACTAGGGTGTCGGCGGCGAGCTTCTTGAGCGCCTGGGCGTGGGTGATGATGGTCATGGCGGATGCTTATGCTGTCTGGGCGGCGCTACGGCCTTGGCCAATCAAAAGGCGCATCGATGCAGGAGGACCACAAGACCTTACCGCCGGAAAGCGCCAAGCCACGATTATCGTCAGCCGATGGAAGGGCGCGCCCGCCTATCCCGGCACCAGGCGCCCGGCCGCCGCCCGCAGCAGCAGGACTTCCTGCTCCGCCCGCGACCGCTCCGGATCGTCCGGCGCCGCCGGGGGCGTGGTCGCGGCCGGAGGGACGGATCCGGTGCGCAGCGCCCCGGCCAGAGCCGCGGTTTCGGCCCCGATCCAACGCCCGAAGGCGGCATCGTCGGCCGCCTGCGCCGTGTCGGCCGGGCGGTGCAGCCAGGCGGTGCCGGCCACGCCGGCGATCTGGCGGGCGAGGACCAGGATGGTGAGGCCGGCATCCAGCGTCTCATGCTGCCACCACGCCTCCAGCATGGTGCGGCCATGCCCGGCCTCGGCGTTGCCGCTGGCCAGTCCGGCCTCGCGCCGCGCGGCCTCGATCGCGGCCTCGTCGCCGGCATGGGCGAAGGCCAGCGCGGCGTAACGGCCATTGGCCTCGATCGCCGCGGCCAGCAGCGGCCGGAACTGCCGGCCCTCGCGGCTGGGCCACAGCAGCAGCCCGCCCGCCAGGCCGATGGCGCTGCCCAGCACGTTATACAGCGCGCGCATCCCGGCCAGTGCCGGTTCGCTGGCGCCGGGCTGCGACAGCTCCACCACCACGATGAACAGCGGCGTCAGGAAGAAGACGAAGATGCCGTAATTGACCTGCCGCATCGCCATGGTCGCGATCGCCAGCGGGAACACCGCGGCGGTCAGGGCCAGCGGCGTGTGCAGCACCAGCCCGAGCAGCGCGGCCAGGCCGCCGCCCAGCACGCTGCCGACCGTGCGCTCCAGCGCCCGCGGCCAGGTCGCCGCCACCGAGGATTGCAGCACCAGCACCGTCGCGATCGCCATCCAGTAGGCGTAGGAGAAGCCCAGCGCGTGGCTCAGCAGCACCGCCGCGGTGGTGGCGACGGCGCAGCGCAGGGCGTGGCGCAGGATCTCGGACCGCAGGCTCAGATGCGCGCGCAGCGGCGCCAGCCAGGTCTTGATGTCCCGGGATGCCTTGGCCGCCTCAGTCTGCACCGGGGCCGGGCGGGCGCTGCCGGTGGCGCGGATCTCCTCGACGATCCGGCCCAGCCCTGCGGCGACCGGGCCCTCCATCCCCGCCGCCAGCAGCGCGAGGCGGTCCAGCGAGCGCTGCGTTGCGTCCATCTCGCCATGGCCGGTGTCGAAGGACCAGGCCCGGCGGAACAGCGTCAGCGCCAGGCGGCGCAGGGCCTGCCGCTCCCGCGGCTGCTGCGGGTCCGCCGCCGGGCCGGCATGCTGGCGCAGATCCGACAGGGCGATCAGCTGGCCGAAGATGCGCTCGGCGATATCCAGCGCCACCAGGAGCCTTTCGGCGAAGTCGCCCAGGCCGCGCCCGCGCATCGCCCGGCCCAGCGCACCCCGAGCGGTCTCGATCGCGGCGCGGACCGCCGGGCGATAGCGCTGGGCGTGCCGGGCCCAATCCAGCGGCGGCGAACGCGGCTCCAGGCGGGCCATGCCGGCGGCCATCGCCGCCAGGCCGCGATAGGTCGTCGCCAGGGCGCTGCGCGCCGGCCGGAACGGATGGATGCGCCAGATCGACAGGGCCAACAGCATCGCCCATAGGCAGCCGGCGAAATGGATGGCGGCGAATTCGGCCAGGGCGGCCGGCGACGCCACGGGGTGGTCGATCGCGGTGACGCAGACGACGGTGGCCAGGGCGCCGATCTGCCGCGCGGCGGCGCCATAGGCCCCGGCCATGGTGCCGACCAGGGCGCAGGGCACCACGGCGGCCGC
The DNA here is from genome assembly GCF_057815775.1 of Inquilinus sp. NCBI lineage: Bacteria > Pseudomonadati > Pseudomonadota > Alphaproteobacteria > Rhodospirillales > Rhodospirillaceae > Inquilinus > Inquilinus sp. The sequence goes on along the minus strand of NZ_JBYRFX010000589.1, from coordinate 506 downwards.
GGCCCAGCCCCAGCCCTGCGATGCGGCGGCGGCACCGATGATGGCGAAGGCGGTGGACAGCAGGGTGAAGCCGGCCAGCGCCCGCAGCCGGTCCGGGTTCGGCCCGCCGGGATCGGCCAGGCAAGTCCAGAACGCACCGATCGCGGCCCAGGCCAGGATCGGCATCTGCAGGGCGCTGCCGATGGCGACCACCACGGCGCAGGAGGCAGCGGCGCGCAGGCCTTCGCCGATGCTGATGCTGCGTGGCGAGATGGCGATGGCGGTGCGGATCAACGAGGGCAGGGCGCTCATCGCTCGGTCGTCGTCTCCATGCTGGCGGCAGGCCGCCGGGTCCGCGCTCCTCCCCATGTTTTGACTGATCGCAGGATAGCTTGTCTCCGGCTCGATCGCACGGCTGCCTTGCGATCCGCGGGAACCGCAAGCCCGCCGTTTCGGGCCATGATTGCAGTCTCGAACCCTTTCAAAGCTTCAGACACCGTCATTGCGAGCGCAGCGAATCCATCCAT
>NZ_JBYRFX010000588.1:0-15997 GCF_057815775.1 Inquilinus sp. | reverse complement strand
GCGCAACCGCACAGTCCCGACTCCGGCATGCCAGCAATGAACCGATCCCGTCTCACCGTGACCGGCGACGTTGCCGGCCGGGGCCGATCGCTCTATACGCTGGTATACATCGCCGATGCGGATCGCCGCGCGGCGCGAGGGGGATTCCGGGCATGCTGGCATCGTTGCATCGCGGTCTTGTCGGCGCGCTGGCGCTGGGTCTTGCAGCCTGGCTGGCGCTGCAGCCGGCCCCGGGCGGCGCCCTGGCGGCGGACACCGTCACAGTGACCGACCAGCTCAACCGCAGCGTCACGGTCCCGGCCGATGTCGAACGCATCGTCGTGCTGCAGCACCAGACCCTGGATATCCTGGTGGAGCTCGGCGCCGCCGACAAGATCGTCGGCGTGCTGCGCAGCTGGCCCAGCCTGATCCCCGGCCTGGACAAATACGCGCCGCCGCTGAAGGGCCTGCCGACCCCTGGCGACCTGTCGATGGTGAATGTCGAGGAGCTGCTGCGGCTGAAGCCGGACGTCGTCTTCGTCACCAACTACGCCCCGCCGGCGATGATCGACCAGATCAGCCGGGCCGGCATCCCGGTCGTCGCCATCTCCCTGTCCCAGGGCGAGGGGGTGGAGGCGCCGAAACTGAACCCGACCTTCGCCGATGACGACACCGCCTATGCCGAAGGGCTGAAGGCCGGGGTCAAGCTGATCGGTGGCATCGTCGGCAAGTCCGACCGCGCCGACCAGCTGCTGGACTACGCCTTCGCCAAGCGCAAGCTGGTGCAGGACCGGGTGGCCGGCCTGCCGGCGGGCGACCGGGTGCGGCTGTACATGGCCAATCCGGATCTGAACACCTACGGCTCCGGCAAATACACCGGCGTCATCATGGCCCGGTCGGGCGGCGTCAATGTCGCGGCCGGCGTCCGCGGTGCCACCAAGGTGTCGATGGAGGACATCCTGGCCTGGGACCCGCAGGTGATCTTCGTCCAGGACCGCTACGCCCCGGTGGCCGACCAGATCCGCCAGGGCGCGGCCTGGCAGCATGTCGATGCGGTGAAGTCCGGCCGGATCTACATCACCCCGGAGTACGTGAAGCCCTGGGGCTATCCGCTGCCGGAGGCGCTGGCGCTGGGCGAGCTGTGGATGGCCAAGAAGCTGTACCCCGACCGCTTCGACGACATCGACATGCAGGCGGAGGCGACCGCCTATTACCAGCGCTTCTATGGCCAGCCCTACACCGGTCCCAATTAAGTGCGGCCGGCCCGGTTCTGGCTGACGGCCGGGCTGCTGGCCGTCCTGCCGGTCGCGCTGTTCCTGGCATCCTTCCTGATCGGCCGCTATCCCGTGCCGCCGCTGACCGTGGTGCGGGTGATCGCCGCACAATTCCTGCCGATCGTGCAGGACTGGCCGGCGGTGGTCGGCTCCGTCGTGCTCGACGTGCGGCTGCCGCGGGTGGTCGCCGCCATGATCGTCGGCGGCGGGCTGGCGATGTCCGGCGCCTGCTACCAGGGCGTGTTCCGCAACCCGCTGGTGTCGCCCTTCACCCTCGGCGTCTCGGCCGGGGCCGGCTTCGGCGCCGCCATCGCCATCCTGCTGTTCGAACAGCGCTATGCGGTCCAGCTCTCGGCCTTCGTCTTCGGCCTCGCCGCCGTCGGCCTGTGCTTCTTCATGAGCCGGCTGTATCGGGCGGGCTCGACCCTCGTCCTGGTGCTGGCCGGGGTGATCGTGGGCTCGCTGTTCACCGCGCTGCTGTCGCTGCTGAAATACGTCGCCGACCCGAATTCGAAGCTGCCGGTGATCGAATTCTGGCTGCTGGGGTCGCTGTCCTCGGTGTCGATGGCCGATATCGCCGTGGTCGCCGCGGTGGTACTGCCCTCCGCCGCGGTGCTGCTGCTGCTGCGCTGGCGCATCAACCTGCTGGCGATGGGCGACGAACAGGCGCGCATCCTCGGCGTCGATGCCGCCCGCCTGCGCATCGTCATCGTGCTGCTCGCCACCCTGATCGCGGCCTCGACCGTGGCGATCAGCGGCATCATCGGCTGGGTCGGGCTGGTGATCCCGCATCTGGCCCGCATGATCGTCGGGCCCGATTTCCGCCGGCTGCTGCCGGCCACCCTGTCGCTCGGCGCCTGCTACCTCCTGCTGATCGACGACCTCGCCCGGACGGTGACGGCGGCGGAGATCCCCCTGGGCATCCTCACCGCCCTGGTCGGGGCGCCGGCCTTCATGCTGCTGCTGCGCCGCGGATCGCTGGGATGGGCGTGATCCTGCAGGCCGAAGGGCTCGGCTTCGCCTATCCCGGGCGGCCGAAGCCGGTGTTCTCGGGCGTCGGGCTCGACGTCTCGGCCGGTGAGATCCTGTGCGTGCTCGGGGCCAACGGCATCGGCAAATCGACGCTACTCCGCTGCCTGGCCGGGCTGGCCACCCCGTCCACCGGCACGGTCCGCGTCGCCGGGCGGAAGCTGGGCGAACTGGGACGGGCGGAGATCGCCCGCCACCTGGCCCTGGTGCCGCAGAGCCACCAGACCGTCTTCGCCTTCCCGGTCCGCACGGTGGTGGAGATGGGCCGGGCGCCGCATCTCGGCTGGTTCGGCATGCCGGGGCCGGCGGATGCGGCCCGGGCGATCGAGGCGCTGCAGACGCTCGGCATCGCCCATCTCGCCGATGCGCCCTACACCGAGATCAGCGGCGGCGAACAGCAGCTGGTGCAGATCGCCCGCGTGCTGGCGCAGGAGCCGGCGCTGATGATCCTGGACGAACCGACGGCGCATCTCGACTTCGCCAACCAGGCCCGCTTCCTGGCGCTGGTGCGGCGGCTGGCGGCGCGCGGCTTCGGCATCATCTTCACCACCCATGCGCCCGACCATGCCCATGCGCTGGCCGACCGGACGCTGATCCTCTCCGCGACCCATCCGCCGCAATTCGGCGAGACCGCGACGCTGCTGACGGCGGAGCGGCTGTCGGACGCCTATGGCGTGCCGATCCGCCTGATCCGCTCGGGCGACCACGTCGCCTGCGTCGCCGAGGTGGAGTGAGGGCCGGCCGGCCGGCCCATTCATCGGTCCTTTGCGCCTGCGCCGGGTTGCCCCGGCCGCGCCGACGGGCCAGTATCGGGGTCAGCCATCCAGCCAGCGCAAGAAGAGCCCGACCCATGCCCGTCATCAATTCGATCGCCGCCCGCAAGGAGGAAATGACCGCCTGGCGGCACGATTTCCACGCCCATCCGGAACTGGGGTTCGAGGAGGTGCGGACGTCGAATGTGGTGGCCGAGAAGTTGGCCGCCTGGGGCATCGAGGTGCATCGCGGCCTGGCCAAGACCGGTGTGGTCGGCGTGCTCAAGGGCCGCACCGACAGCGGCCGCACCATCGGCCTGCGCGCCGACATGGACTGCCTGCCGATGGACGAGCTCAACGACTTCGCCCACAAATCGACCGTGCCCGGCAAGATGCATGCCTGCGGCCATGACGGCCACACCACCATGCTGCTCGGCGCCGCGCAGTATTTGGCGGAGACGCGGAATTTCGACGGCACCGTGCACTTCATCTTCCAGCCGGCGGAAGAGGGCGGCGGCGGCGGCGAGGTGATGGTCAAGGAAGGCCTGTTCGACCGCTTCCCCTGCGACGAGGTCTACGGCCTGCACAATTGGCCGCTGCTGCCGACCGGCACGGTGGGCGTGCGGCCCGGCCCGATGATGGCTGCGGCCGACATGTTCGACATCCGGATCCGCGGCGTCGGCGGCCATGCCGCGATCCCGCAGACCGCCAAGGACCCGGTGGTGATCGCGGCCCAGCTGGTCGGTGCGCTGCAGACCCTGGTCAGCCGCAACGCCAACCCGATGGAATCGGCGGTGCTGTCGATCACCCAGATCCACACCGGCACCACCCACAACGTGATCCCGGACGAGGCCTATCTGAACGGCACGGTGCGGACCTTCCGGCCCGAGGTGCAGGCGATGATCGTCGCCGGCATCAAGCGGATCGCCGATGGTATCGCCGCGGCCTTCGACGTCGCGATCGAGGTGGACTACCAGTACGGCTACCCGGCGACGGTGAACCATGCCGAGCAGGCCGAGACCATGGCGCTGGTGGCGGAGAAGATGGTCGGCGCCGGCAATGTCCAGCGCGACGTCGAGCCGTCGATGGGTGGCGAAGACTTCGCCTATCTCTTGAACGCCCGGCCGGGCGCCTATCTGTTCCTGGGCCAGGCCGGCGGCGCGTCGGGGGCGACGATGGTCCACAACCCGCATTACGACTTCAACGACGAGATCCTGCCCCTCGGCGCCTCGCTGCTGGCCACCCTGGTCGAGGACCAACTCAAGGCGGGCTGACGCGGGCACGTTGGGTTCGCGAAGGCGAACCCAACCTACGCCTGCTTTATTGTGGCGCCTTGAAGCCCCAGGGCTTCAGCGCCGGGTCCGCATCCGGCAGCACGATCTGGTCGAGCTTCCAGCGGCCGCTCGGCAGCCGGACCAGCTTCAGTTCCAGCGTCGCCGGCCGGCCGGCGGTGGCGGTCGTGACAGCGGCGGCGTCGCCGTCCGGGTCGTCGTGGGTGACTTTCGCATCGGCGCCGATGGTGAAGGGCAGGGCGTCGAGCCGCTCGGCCGTCTGCATCAGGTTGTCGAAGATCAGGTTCGGGTCCGTCATCAGCTCCGGCCATTGCGCGCCGTTCGACCCATAGACCGACGCCTGCATCACCGCGTCGGCCTGCCGGGGCAGCAGGGTCCTGAAGCTGAAGGTCCGGCTAATCTGGCCCAGCCAGCCCTGCTGGGCGGCCGGTGACAGGATCACGCTGGCCGTGGCGTAGTCGCGCCGCGCCCAGGCGGCCAGGAAGGCCCGCGCCGCCGTCTCGGGCGTGCTGAAGTCGATCGCCTCGTAATAGGTCCGGGCGCCGTTCGTGAAGATCGACCCGGGCGTGGCGGCTGATTGCGCCAGCGCCGTTCCGGTCAGCAGCAGGATGGCGGCAGCCGTAGCGGCGGGCAGCGCCCTCATGGCGCCTGGTCTGCCGGCACGGTGATGCCGTGTGCGGCCCAGGCGGCAACGGCACCCCGGTGGAAGGGCAAAGCACGGTTGGTCGACGGGTCCAGCGGCGGCTCCGCGGCAAGGCCCGCGCTCTCGGCCAGGGCGGAGGCTTGCGTGATGGCGATCTCGGCGGCGCGCCGGGCGACATCGTCCGGCAGGTCGTCCGTCGCCACCAGCCAGGTCCACATTCCGGCGCTGGGCGGCAGAGTCTGCTGCACGGGCGGAGGCGCCGCGGCGACGGTCTGATCGGCCTCGGTCTGGTCAGGTGTCGCCGACAGATCGGTGGTGGCCGTGGACTCGGCCGGCACGGCCGGCGGCACCACGGCCGGGGGCGGCGGCAGCGGCACGGTCGCAGCGGCGATGCCCGGCAGGGCGGCGGCCAGCTTCGCGATCTCCGGCGTGCTCAGGCCGATCGTCGTGAACGGCTGCTCCGGCGGCAGGGCGAAGGGGTCGAGCCCGGTGACGGCGACGGCGTCGATCTTGTTGTCGGCCAGCTGCTTCGCCGTCTCGGCCAGCGGCATGCGGCGCAGCTTCGCCTCGATGCCCAGGGCCTTCAGCATCGGCTCGGTCATGGCATCGTCGGTCGCCAGCGCCACCCGTTTGCCGGCGAGGGCGGAGGCATCGGCGATACCGCGATCGGCCGGCACGACGAAGCGCAGCACCGCGGCCGGCGCCACCGGCGCCAGCGCGCGCAGATGGCCGAACTTCATCCCCGGTGCCATCGGGCTGTGGCCGGCCCAGGCGGCCCCGGCGGCGTCGAGCGAGACCAGCCCGATCGACACCCGGCCGCTTTGCAGCAGCGCGACATTCGGCAGCGAGCCCCCAGTGGAGGCCAGCGACACCGCCGGCCCGCCGGCCTCGGCCTTCAATTGCTCGACGAAGGCGGTGCCCCAGCGGCCCAGCGGGCTGCCGATCGGGGCGGTGGCGATGATGATCTCGCGCGGCGCGGTCTGGGCGGCATTCTGCGCCAGGGCGTCCGGGGCGGCGGCGAGGCCGAACAGCAGCAGGGCGGCGGCCAGGCCGGGGAGAGGGGCGGCGCGCAGACGGGGCATCATCGGTCCGATCCGTGGAACACCAGGGGAGGCTAGCGGTCGGCCGCGCTTTCCGCCAGCAGCCAGCTCCGGAACGCCGCGATATCCGATTCTTTCCCCGATGTGCCGGGCCGGATCCGCAGGGGTCCCGATCCGTTCCGATTGGATTTCGCCCTGGCGACCCCCATCATATCGGGATGGAATGCAGCGCATGACGAAGCCCGATGACACCGTGCCGGCCGGCCCTCACCGGTCCGAGGTCGATGCGTTCCTGCGCCGGGTGGCGGCTGCCCCGGTGCGGCGCGACGGCGAGCGGCGCGGCCGGCTGATCTTCGCGCTCGACGCGACGCAGAGCCGCGAGGACACCTGGGACCGCGCCTGCCGCCTGCAGGGCGAGATGTTCACCGAGACCGCGGCGCTGGGCGGGCTGGACCTGCAACTGGTGTTCTATCGCGGCTTTGCCGAATGCAAGGCCACCGGCTGGGTGTCCGACACGGCCGAGCTGGCCCGGCTGATGACCAAGGTGCGCTGCCGTGCCGGCGAAACCCAGCTCGGCCGGGTGCTCGCCCATGCCGAGGCGGAGGCCGGGCGCGGCAAGGTGGATGCGCTGGTCTTCGTCGGCGACGCCTTCGAGGAATCGATCGACCGGGTCTGTGCCCAGGCCGGCCGGCTGGCGCTGCGCGGCGTGCCGGTGTTCCTGTTCCACGAGGGGCACGACCCGGTGGCGGCCCGCGCCTTCCGCGAGATCGCGCGGCTGACCCGCGGCGCCTATTGCCCGTTCGATGCCTCCAGCCCCGGCCAGCTGCGCGACCTGCTGACGGCCGTCGCGGTCTATGCTGCCGGCGGCCGCGCGGCGCTGGAGGATCTCGGCCGCCGCCGCGGCGCCGGGGTCACGGCGCTGATCGGCCGGATGGGCGGAGGCTGAGCCGCAACTGTGATTCAGATCATCATCCTGGTCCTGGCGCTCGGCATCGGGCTGCCGCTGGTCGCACGCTGGTTCGCCAGCACCCAGCCGCGCCAGGTGCTCAGCGGCGCGCGCTGGGCCGCGGTCGTGCTGCTGCTGCTGGTCGGGCTGTTCCTGGCCGCGACCGGACGGCTGGCCGGATTGTTCGCCGTGTTCGGGGCGCTGCTGCTGTGGCTGCAGCGGCTGTCGCCGGTGCTGATCCGGGTTGTGCCCTGGGCGCTGCGCCGGCGCCAGGCCAGCCGCACGGCATCGGGGCCGGCGCCGGGCGGCGGTTCGCGGCTGAAGACGCGCAGCCTGGACATGCAGCTCGACCACTCCAGCGGCGCCATGGACGGCTATGTGCTGCGCCCGGGCGCGATGCAGGGCCGCAGCCTGGCCTCGCTGCCGCTGCCGGCGCTGCTGCGCCTGCTGGCGGCGTGCCGCGGCGACGATCCCGATTCGGCGCGGGTGCTGGAGACCTATCTCGACCGCCGCTTCGGCGCCGATTGGGTGAAGCAGGATCCGTCGCCGGGGGCCGGCGCCACACGGTCTGGCGGACGCATGTCGCAGATGGAAGCCTATGCCCTGCTCGGCCTCGCCGCCGGCGCCACCCCCGCGGCGGTGAAAGCGGCGCATCGCAAGCTGATGAAGCGGCACCACCCGGACCATGGCGGCACCGCCGAGATGGCGGCCAGGCTCAACGCCGCGCGCGACGTCCTGCTGGGAACCTGAGCCCTATTCCCCCGGCTGGACCCGGGCGGAGCCATGGCTCTCCGGCGGCGGCACCGGGGCGATGGCGTGGCCGGACACTTCGGCGCCGGCATCGGGCGCCAGGCGCATGAAGATCAGCGCCGAAGACAGCGACAGCAGGCCGACCACGGCGAAGGCCCAGGTGAAATCCGCCGCCACCAACTGCCCGCCGCCGCGCAGCATCAGCGTCAGGTTCAGCAGCACGGCACCACCGGCGACGCCCAGGCTGGCGGACAGCTGCTGCGCCGTGCTGCTGAAGCTGGAGGCACGGCTCATCTGCTGCGGCGCGATGTCGGCAAAGGCCAGCGTGTTCAGGCTGGTGAACTGCAGCGACCGGAAATAGCCGCCGACCAGCAGCAGCCCCAGGATCAGCAGGTGCGGCGTGTCCTGCCGGAACAGCGCATAGCTCATCAGGAAGAGCGAGCTGATCACCGCGTTCCACAGCAGCACCGGGCGGAAGCCGAAATGGCGGATGATCCGGGTTGCGGTCATCTTCATCAGCAGGGCGCCGGCCGCACTGATGAAGGTCAGCATCCCCGATTCGAACGGCGTCATGCCGAAGCCGAGCTGCAGCATCAGCGGCAGCAGGAACGGGATGGCGCCGATGCCGACGCGGAAGAGGGTGCCGCCGACCACCGAGATGCGGAAGGTGCGGATGTGCAGCAGCGTCAGGTCCAGGATCGGCGCCGGCACCCGGTGGGCGTGCCGGATGTAGAGCCACAGCGAGCCGAGGCCGACGACGAACAGCGCGCCGGTGACCGGCAGCGGCACGATCGCGCGGCCCAGCGTCTCGAAGCCGAACACCATGCAGCCCAGGGCGATGCCGGACATCAGCAGGCCGCGGCCGTCGAACGGCGTCCGCTCCGGCTCGCGCACATCCTCGATGAACAGCGTGACCAGGATCACGCCGATGATGCCGATCGGCACGTTGATGAAGAAGATCAGGCGCCAGGAGCTGTAGGTGGTGATGAAGCCGCCCAGCGGCGGGCCCAGCACGGGCCCCAGCAGCGCCGGGGTGGTCAGGTAGGCCATCGCCCGCACCAGCTCGGCCTTCGACACGCTGCGCAGCAGCACCAGCCGGCCGACCGGCACCATCATGGCGCCGCCCATGCCCTGCAGGATCCGGGCGCCGACCAGCTCGACCGTCGAATTCGACAGGCCGCACAGGATCGACCCGAAGGTGAAGGCCACGATCGCGGCGCGGAACACGTTCTTCGCGCCGAATCGGTCGGCCACCCAGCCGCTGGCCGGGATGAACACCGCGAGGCTGAGCAGGTAGGAGGTGATGGCGAGGCTGAGATGCAACGGATCGGTGCCGAACGACTTGGCGATGTCCGGCAGCGAGGTCCCGATCACGGTCGAATCGAGATTTTCCATGAACAGCGCGCAGGCGATGATCAGCGGAATCATCACCTGGCGTGGAAGGCGGGTCGTCATTCGTGCGGCCGCAGCAGCGCGGCCCCCCTGGCAGCGGAGGTTCGGTTCTAACTCGTCTGATGAGTCTAAATCCTGCGCGCCGATTTCACATCGGAGGCATGCAAGTTTCGGGCGTCAGGCCCCCGGGCCGTGTTCCAAATGGATGACACAGTTGAGGGACCCCACCTCTCCGCCCGTCCTACATCGTCATCCTCGGGCTTGACCCGAGGATCCAGGGGATGTCGCCAGTCTCTGGATGCCCGGATCAAGTCCGGGCATGACAGCCGTGGGGAAGGGCCCGTTAGCCTTCGCCGCCGTACCGCCGCCGCAGATGGGCCTTGAACACCGCCGAATCGAGCGGCCGGCCGGTGGCGCGGGTCAGCAGCTCGTCGGTCTCCCAGCGCGAGCCCTGGCCGTGGATGTTGCTGCGCAGCCAGCCGACCAGCGGCGTGAAGTCGCCGCGGCCGATCGACGGCAGGATCTCCGGCTCGGCCCGGCAGGCGGCGTCGAACACCTGCGCCGCCGTCATCGCGCCCAGGGTGTAGGTCGGGAAATAGCCCCAGCCGCCACTCGGCCAATGGATGTCCTGCAGGCAGCCCAGCCGGTCGTTCGGCGGCACCACCCCGACCAGCGCCTGCATCTGCTCGTTCCACGCCGCGGGCAGGTCGGCCAGCTTCAGCTCGTCGGCGATCAGCGCCTTCTCCAGGCGATAGCGCAGGATGACATGGGCGGGGTAGGTCACCTCGTCGGCGTCGACGCGGATGAAGCCGCGCTCGACCCGGGTGTAGTGGCGCCACAGCGACTCGGCCTCCCAGGCCGGGCCGGTGCCGCCGAAGGCATCCCGCATCCGCGGCGCGGCGAAGCCGATGAACTCGCGGCTGCGGCAGGCCTGCATTTCCATCAGCAGCGACTGGCTTTCATGCACGCTCATGCCGCGGGCCTGGCCGACCGGCTGGCTCATCCAGGGCTGCGGCCGGCCCTGCTCGTACAGCGCGTGGCCGGTCTCGTGCAGCACGCCCATCAGGGCGCGGGTGAAATCGGCCTCGTCATAGCGGGTGGTGATGCGCACGTCGTTGTCGGCGCCGCCGCAGAACGGGTGGGTCGAGACGTCGAGCCGGCCGCGCTCGAAATCATAGCCCAGCACGCCCATCATCTGGACGCCCAGGGCCCGCTGCGCCTCGATCGGGAACGGGCCGTCCGGCCGGGCCACCGCCGGGCGCCGCGCCTGGGCCGCCAGCACCTCCTCGGTGAAGCCGGGCAGGAAGGCGGCAAGGTCGTCGAACAGCCCGTCGATCCGCTCCGACCGGCCGCCGGGCTCATAGTCGTTCAGCAGCGCGTCATAGGGCGACAGGCCCAGCGCCTCGCCCTTGGCGGCGCCGATCTCGCGCTGCAGGGTCAGCACCGCCTGCAGCTTCGGCAGCAGGGCGGCGAAATCCGAATCGGCGCGGGCCTGGCGCCAGGCCATCTCGCAGGCCGACACCGCCTGGCTCAACGCCTCGACCAGGTCGGCCGGCAGCACGGTCTGCACCGTGCGCAGCCGCCGCACCTCGCGCAGATTGGCCCGCTCCCAGTCGCCCAGCGTGTTGTCGGCCTCTGCCGTGTCCAGCCAGTCGCCCAGCCGCGCATCGGTCATCATGCCGTGGCGCAGCACCTGCAGCAGCGCCAGGCTGTCCGCCCGGGTGGCCGCGGCGCCGTGCGGCATCATCACGGCGTTGTCCCAGTCCAGGATGCCAATGGCGTTGGACAGGGCCGCGATGCGGCCGAAATGGGCGGAGATCTCGGAATAGGCGGTCATCACTCGGTCTCCTTCCGGGCGGCACGGCCGCGTCGCAGATGATGCAGCAGGTAGATCGCGATCAGGATGGCGGCGAAGCTGAACCAGGTGATCGCATATTGCAGATGGTCGTTCGGCAGCTCGACGATGGTCTGGCCGCCCAGGGGATAGCGCGCCTTGTCCGGGCCGGGCGTCTGCTCGACAATCACCGGCGCCGTCCCGGCCAGCCCGGCGGCGGCCGCCATGGCCGGCAGGTCGGCCCAGAACCATTCATTGGTCGCGGAATTGTTGTCCGGCTGCATCCAGCCCTGCGCCAGGGGTCGGCGGGCGACGCCCTCGACCGTCACGGACCCCGCCGGCGGCGGGTCGAAGGCGGCGGGCTTGCCGTCGACGCCGAGCGGCACCCAGCCGCGATTGACCATGACGGCCGGGCCGCCATCGTCGCGGAACAGCGGGCTGACCACCTGGATGCCGGTGTTGCCGTCATGCACCCGGGCCAGCAGCCGGAAGGCATGCGTGTCGAAACGGCCGGTGACGGTGACGTGGCGGTAGTCGAGATCGGGATCGTCGGCCGCGGCCGGCAAGGGCATGGCGGCGGCGGCCATGCCGTGCTCGATCCGATCGATCAGGTCGGTCTTCCACACCCGGCGCTCAAGCTGCCAGACGCCGAGGCCGATCAGCATGGCGAGGGTGGGGATCAGGAAAAGGGTCGGCCAGAACTCGGGCCGGAACCGGGATGTCATCCGTGCCTCAACCGCCGATGCTGCGGTGCCGGTACTGCAGGGCCACGATATAGGCCTTGGCCGGCCGCAGCAGCAGGGCGGCCAGGCCGATGATATAGGCGGCGCCGATCACGATCGGGACGCCGTCCGGCAGGCTGGTGGCGAAGCTGAGCCACAGGGTCAGCGGCACTGCCGTGAAGCCGAGGATGAAGATCAGGAAGACGGCGGGGCCGTCGCCCGAATCAATCGCGGAGAGGTCCAGGTCGCAAGACGTGCAGCGATCCGCGACGGTCAGGAAGCCCTTGAACAAGGACCCCTTGCCGCAGCGTGGGCATTTGCAGCCCAGCGCCGCGGCAAGGGGCGATACTGGAGGAAATGGCACTACGGGCTATGGCTCAGTGCGCCAAGGCCGCGCCGCCATGGCCGCCCCACCAGTAGATGGCGACGAACAGGAACAGCCAGACCGCGTCGACGAAGTGCCAGTACCAGGCCGCCGCCTCGAAGCCGAAATGGCTGTCCTTGGTGAAGTCGCCCCGCGAGGTGCGGAACCAGCAGACCGCCAGGAAGATGGTGCCGACCAGCACATGGAAGCCGTGGAAGCCGGTCGCCATGAAGAAGGTCGAGGAGAAGATGCCGTCGGTGAAGCCGAACTCCGAATGGGCATATTCCCAGACCTGGATGCAGGTGAAGGACGCGCCCAGCAGCACGGTGAACCCGAGCGCCTTGGCCGCTTCCTTCATGTTGCCTTCGACCATCGCATGATGGGCCCAGGTCACGGTGCAGCCCGAGAGCAGCAGGATCATGGTCATCAGGAACGGGAAGTGGAAGGCATCGACCGGGGTGACGCCCTTCGGCGGCCAGATGCCGCCGGTGAAGGCGTGGCGGACGTATTGCGAGGTCTCGCCGACGAACAGGCTGGAGTCGAAGAATGCCCAGAAGAACGCCACGAAGAACATCACCTCGGAGGCGATGAACAGCATCATGCCGTAGCGCAGGCCCAGCTTCACCACCGGGGTGTGCAGCTTGCGGAAGGTCGCTTCCTTGATGACGTCGCGCCACCAACCAAACATCACCCCGAGCACGCCGAGGAAGCCGATGATCAGCAGGGCCGGCCCTTCGTCATGCATGTACAGCACGCCGCCGATCGCCATGCAGCCCGCGGCAAGGGCGCCGAGCAGGGGCCACGGGCTGGGATCGACCAGGTGATAGGGGTGCGGAACTGAATTCAGTTCGTAGTGCGTCTCGTGCCCGTCGGCATGGACGTTTGTGGTGCTCATCCTCGTGCCCTCTCGGTATCGCGTCCGATGTTCATTCTGTTGTTCCCACCCGTCGGTCCGGCCGCCGGCAGCCCTGATGAAAAGGGGGCCGGGCCGTCAGCCATTGTTCTGGGCCGCACGATAATAGGCGGCGACCGCATTCTCCAGCGACTTCGACCGCTGGCTGTAGAAGGTGTAGGACAGGGTGATGGTCTGCACATCCTTCAGGTTCGGCTGCGCATCCATCCCCGCGTCGACATAGAAATAGACCGGGAATTCGACCGTCTCGCCCGGCTGGATGATCTGCTCGGTGAAGCAGAAGCACTGCACCTTGGAGAAGTAGAGGCCGACCTTGTCGGGGGTGACGTTGTAGACGGCCTGGCCGGCGGTCGGTTCCTTGGCGTTGTTGGTCGCCTGGAAGTAGATCAGCGCCGGCTCGCCCAGCTTGACCTCGACCTCGGTCTGCTCGGCCTTGAAGCTCCAGGGCAGGTCGGCATCGGTGTTGGCGACGAAGCGGACCTTCACCTTGCGGTCCAACACCTGGCCCGACACCGAATCGGCGACCTGGGTGGTGCCGCCATAGCCGGTGACCTGGCAGAACATGCGGTACAGCGGCGACGAGGCGAAGGCCAGGACGCCCATGCCGAAGGCGACGCTGCACAGCGACGTCATGATGATGCGGTTGCGGCGCCGGACCTTGGGATCGAGCTCAGCCGGCATCGCTCAGTTGCCCTTCAGCTTCACGATCGTGATCACGAAGATCAGGACGACCCAGGCCACCAGGCCGAGCGCCAGGGCGATGTTGCGGCCGCGCAGGCGCTGGCGGGCGTCGGCCGGAGTCGCGGCCGGCTTTGTTGCAATCGGACGGGCGGCCATCTCAGACATGCACCGCGATATGGTCGATGATCAGCAGGCCGAAGACCGCGAACAGGTAGAAGATCGAGAAGCCGAACATCTGCTTGGCGGCGCGGTGGTTGGTCGCCTCGCCATCCTCGCGCAGCACGCGCACGGCGCAGACCACGAACAGCAGGCCCAGCGCGGCGGCGCCGACGGCATAGGTCAGCCCGGCGATGCCGATCAGCCACGGGGCCAGCCCGATCGGCAGCAGCAGCAGGGTGTAGGCCAGCATCTGGCGCTTGGTCTCGCGGGGGCCTGCCACGACAGGCAGCATCGGCACCCCGGCCTTGGCGTATTCGTCGCTGCGATACAGTGCCAGCGCCCAGAAATGCGGCGGGGTCCACATGAAGATCAGGGCGAACAGCAGGATCGGGGCCAGCGTGACGTCGCCGGTCACCGCGGCCCAGCCGATCATCGGCGGGAAGGCGCCGGCGGCGCCGCCGATCACGATGTTCTGCGGCGTCCGCCGCTTCAGCCACATCGTGTAGACGAAGACATAGAAGGCCGAGGCCAGAGCCAGCACCGCGGCGGCGCTCCAGTTGACCGCCAGGCCCATCAGCAGCACCGCGGCGACGGCCAGGAAGACGCCGAAGCCCAGCGCCTCATCAGGCGCGATCAGGCCGCGCACGATCGGGCGGCTGCGGGTCCGGCTCATGATCGCGTCGATGTCGCGGTCGTACCACATGTTGATGGCACCGGACGCGCCGGCGCTGATGGCGATGCACAGCACCGCCGTGGCGGCCAGGACCGGATGGATATGCCCGGGTGCTGCGATCAGCCCGGCGAAGCCGGAGAACACCACGAGTGTCATCACCCGCGGCTTCAGCAGCGCGAAATAATCCTGCCAGGTGGCGCCGCCGGCGGCATCCGCCGCGGCAGTGTTGGCTGTCCGGTCCAGGGTCACGTCCGACATCATGTTCCTCAAGCGGATCGGGCCGCACGGGGGTTCCGCGCGGCCCGGCCCGTTCTCTCTCGTCAAGCTGCGGGGTTACTTGACCCGGGGCAGCATCTCGAACTGGTGGAATGGCGGCGGCGACGGGAGCGTCCACTCCAGCGTCGTCGCACCTTCACCCCAGTAGTTGGCCTCGACCTTGCGGCCGTAACGGATCGTGTAGAACGCGATGCCGACGAACAGGAAGGCGGCCGCGACCGAGATGTAGGCGCCGAAGGACGACACCATGTTCCAGCCGTGGAACGCGTCCGGATAGTCCGGCTGGCGCCGCGGCATGCCGGCCAGGCCCAGGAAATGCTGGGGGAAGAAGGTCAGGTTGACGCCGATGAACGTCATCCAGAAGTGGATCTTGCCCCAGGTCTCCGGATACTGCCGGCCCGACATCTTGCCGATCCAGTAGTAGAAGCCGCCGAAGATCGAGAACACGGCGCCCAGCGACAGCACGTAATGGAGGTGCGCGATGACGTAGTAGGTGTCGTGCAGGGCCGTGTCGATGCCGGCATTGGCCAGCACGACGCCGGTGACGCCGCCGACGGTGAACAGGAAGATGAAGCCGATCGCCCAGATCATCGGCGTACGGAACGAGATCGACCCGCCCCACATCGTCGCGATCCAGGAGAAGATCTTCACGCCCGTCGGAACCGCGATGACCATCGTCGCGAAGACGAAGTAGCGCTGCGTGTCCAGCGAAAGGCCGACCGCATACATATGATGCGCCCAGACGACGAAGCCGACGGCCCCGATCGCCACCATGGCATAGGCCATGCCGAGATAACCGAAGATCGGCTTGCGCGAGAAGGTCGAGATGATGTGGCTGATCATGCCGAAGCCGGGCAGGATCAGGATGTAGACCTCCGGGTGGCCGAAGAACCAGAAAAGATGCTGGAACAGAATCGGGTCGCCGCCGCCTTCAGGCGCGAAGAAGGTGGTGCCGAAGTTGCGGTCGGTCAGCAGCATGGTGATCGCACCGGCCAGGACCGGCAGCGACAGAAGCAGCAGGAAGGCCGTGATCAGCACCGACCAGGCAAACAGCGGCATCTTGTGCAGCGTCATGCCGGGTGCGCGCATGTTGAAGATCGTCGTGATGAAGTTGACCGCTCCGAGGATCGACGAAGCGCCCGCGAGATGCAGCGAGAGGATTGCGAAATCCATCGCCGGGCCGGGATGACCCGAGGTCGACAGCGGCGCGTACACGGTCCAGCCGCCGCCGACGCCGCAGCCCGAACGGTCGCCCGAAAGCGGCGCGCAGGTGCCGGC
>NZ_JBYRFX010000587.1:0-4176 GCF_057815775.1 Inquilinus sp. | reverse complement strand
TCCGGCGGCACGACGCCCATCCTCTCCAGGGTCTTGTCCGCCGCTTCCAGCCAGCGCTTCACCCGTGGCGGATATCCCCAATACCGGGACAGCGTCTCCACCGCGATCTCTGCCGGGGTGACCTCCACCAGCTCCGCGATCTCCGGCCGCTCCAGCCTCTCGCGGATCTCGTCGGCGCGGCGGCTGGAGCCTTCGTCGGGCTCCAGCGTGTCATAGGGCGCCATCATCACGGCGAACTTCACCCGCTGGACATGGTGCTGCCGCCGGGCTGCCTCCCGCTTCGCCATCGCTTGGCGCCGCTCGGCACGCTGGCCGGCAAACTTGTCCTCCAGCAGCAGGGTCAGGCGCAGCGATTTGTTGAGCACGGCAACCCGGGCGCAGTAGTCGATTCCGGGCTGCGGCGTCTCCACCGCTTCGGTCCGGGTCGCCTCCATCACCTCCATCTGGATCTCGGCCGCCCGCGCCAGCATCCGGGCATGCCGCGCCGACCGCTCCTCTGCGGGAGCGGCCGGGGCCTCTGTCTGATGGGATTGCGCCTTGTCCATGGAACAAAGAATGAACAAGGGTGGCGGATAATACTACTGCGATCGTCGGTTTCGAAGGTCACCAACGTGTCGCCTCTCCCGCAAGCGAGACCTTTTCAGAATGCATCGCCGTGAGTGATGCGAGGCTCAGGCCGAATATTATTGAGTCCCCCTCCCCTTGCGGGAGGGGGGCAAGAAAAAGACGGGCCCGATCTATTCTGAAAAATCTCGCAGGCGGGAGAGGCAACACAAAGCGTACCTCAGGCCACCGCGGCCACGTGATGCGCCGCCGCGGCCAGGGCCGTTTCCATCTGCACGGGGTGGCCGAGGATGAAATGGTCGTCGTAGATCGTCTCGTCCGGATATTCGGTGATCAGGGTCAGCGGCACGCGGCTGCGTTCGTCCGGCGCGATCATGCAGGGGATGCCGTTGACCAGGGTGAAGGGCCGGGCCGTGGCGTGGGCGCCATAGGCGGCGAGCTGCATCCGGTTCAGCTCCAGCAGCGGTTCGATCCGCGCCAGCCGGCGCGTCACCGCCTCCATCAGCGCCATGCCCCGGTCCGCCCAATCCGGATGATGGCGCAGGATCAGGAAGAAGCCCTTCGGGATCGTCCACATCTCGAAGCCGCGCGGCAGATAGCCGGTGAAGGGCCGGGTCCATTCGTGCGCGGGATAGCCGTGCAGGTTGATGTGCAGCTGCGCGCCGGTGCGCGCGACCGCCTCCTGCCGCGCCGCACGCTCATACGGCTCGCCGGCGCTGCGGTATTCCAGATCGTCACCCAGGGCGGTGTAGCGGGCGGCATGGTGCAGGTGGCGCGGATGGTCCCGGCACAGGCGCTGGTGCAGGGCGTAGCCATCCGGGTTCTCCAGCGGGATCAGCGCGAGATGCGTCGCCGGGTCCTGCAGCAGGATCCGCGCGGCGCGCAGGGCACCGACCACGCCGGTGGTCTCGTTGGCGTGCTGGCCGCCGGTCAGCAGCACCGCCGGGCGCGGGCCCGGGCGGATCAGGCCCGGCACCGCCCGCCCCTGGCGCGACCGGGCCAGGATCGGCAGGCCGCCGAATTCCGCCAACTCGCGATGCGCCTGGGCGATCGGGATCGGCGCGGCGGCTGTCTCCAAAGCCTGCTCCGGCCAATCGCCAGCCTCGTCGGCGAGGTCCCCGAACGGCACGGTCTCGACCCGCACCCGCGGATTCCCCGCCGCAGCCCGGATCTCCGGCACGATCTGGCCCGGCTGCAGCTCGCGGTCGCCGACCGGGCGGCCGGAATGGCGCTGGAACACCTCCAGCAGCGAGAAATAGAGGTCCTCGTGCAGCGCCTCGGGCAGGCTGACGGCCTCCTCATCGAACGGCAGCACGCGCTCGAACGGCGGCACCTCGACGATGATCGACAGCCGCTCGAAATAGGGTTCGGCCCGGCCCCAGGGATGGGCCTGGATCGTGTCGACCGCGACATGGAACAGGGTCTCGACCTCGGTCTCGATCCGCTGGTCGATGTCGGGCTGGCCGTCGGGCCGGCCGCTGACGCGCAGCCAGCCGGTCGGCGACAGCAGGGGGGCGCCGAGATGGTCCGTCGCCAGATGGTTGGGCGCGAACACCTCCGCATCGAGCACCCGGCCGTCGCGATAGATCAGTGCCAGGCGGTAGTAAAGCTCGGCATCACCGGGCTCGAAGCGGACATCGATGCCGTCCAGCAGCGGCGCCAGCGGATAGGCCTCCAGCAGGAAGCGGTCGGGGATCGCGGCCGGATGGACGGGATGGCGGATCACCACCGCCACCAGCCCCGTCGTGTCGATCTCCTCCAGCATCGCATGCAGCAGCGGCTTGTAGGCGCTGCGCAGCCGGGCCGAGACGCCGGCCGAAGCCAGTTCCGTCTCGGCGTCTCGGCGTGCCGTCTCATCCTCGAACAGCCAGGCCTCCACCACTGCGCCGGCATGGTCCTGCGACAGGTCGCGGACCAGCGTGTCCAGGGTGCGCGGCACGGCGCGGTCGAGCAGCACGGTCATGACAGGGGATTCCTGGTGTGGTCAGACGAGGCGCAGCGCGCAGGAAGGCGACTCGGAGCTTACCCCAGCCGATGCGGATCAGTCGCGCGGCGCGACCACCGCATCCCAGCCGGCCATGGCGCCGTCGACGACGCGGTGCAGCGCCGGACAATCGGCACCATTGCGGGCCTGGATGGTCAGCCCGTTCAGCACGGTGGAGTAGAACTCCGCCGCCGCCCGGGTGTCGGCGCCGGCCGGCACGTCGCCCTCCGCCACGCCGCGGTCCAGCCGCGCCTTGAGGCGGGCGACCGATTGCCGGCAGGACTCAAGCAGGTAGCCGCGCACCTCCGGGCTGGCCGGGATGCCGACGGCGGAGGCCAGCACGATCATGCAGCCGGGTGGCCGGCCGGGCGCGACATAGGCGGTGGCGTTGTCGCGCAGCATCGCCTCCACCGCCCGGCGCGCCGTCGGCTCGCTCTCCAGCGAGCGGGCCGTGGTGCCGCCCTCACCCGCCTCGTACAGCGCCAGCGCCTCGCGGAACAGGGCCTCCTTGCTGCCGAAGGAGGCATAGAGGCTGGGTGAGTTGATGCCCATCGCCGCCGTCAGATCGGTCATGGCCGTGCCCTCGTAGCCGCGCGCCCAGAACAGCTCCATCGCCCGGTGCAGGGCGGCGGCCCGGTCGAACCCGCGGGGACGGCCCCGTTCGGCCATCATCGGCTCCATTCTGTGTCACCCAATACATAATCACTGGACAGCCGGCCGCAAGCCGGATACCGATTTATGTATCAATTAACACATAAATGGAGAGTTTCATGTCGGCACTGTCCGGAAAGGTCGCCCTGGTCACCGGCGGCAGCCGCGGCATCGGCGCCGCGATCGCGGAACGGCTGGCGCAGGATGGCGCCGATGTGGCGCTGACCTACGGTGCCTCGCCCGACAAGGCGCAGGCGGTGGTCGGGCGGATCGAGGCGGCCGGCCGGCGCGGCCTGGCGATCGCGGCAAATGCCACGGACGGCAAGGCGGTGCAGGCGTCGGTGGAGCGGACAGTGGCCGAGCTCGGGCGAATCGACATCCTGGTCAACAATGCCGGTGTCTTCCCTTATGGCCCGATCGAGGAGGTCAGCGAGGACGAGCTGGACCGCGTCCTGGCGATCCATGTCCGCTCCAGCTTCCTCGCAGCACAGGCGGCGGCGCGGCATCTGGGCAAGGGCGGGCGGATCATCTCGATCGGCTCCTGCCTCGCCGATTATGCCTGCTGGCCGAACATGACGCTCTACGTCATGACCAAGGCGGCGCTGACCGGGCTGACCCGCGGACTGGCGCGCGACCTGGGCCCGCGCGGCATCACCGCCAACATCATCCAGCCCGGCCCGACCGACACCGACATGAATCCGGCGGACGGGCCGAACGCCGACGGCCAGCGCCCGGGCATCGCCCTGGGGCATTACGGCGAGGCGTCCGACATCGCCGCCATGGTCGCCCATCTCGCCGGCGAAGGCGGCCGCTGGGTCACCGGCGCCTCGATCGCCGTGGACGGCGGTACGAACGCCTGAGCGCGTCCGCCGCGTGAGGTGCCCGGCTACTGCGCCGGCACCTCGACCGGCCGGCGGCGGCCCAGGGTCACCTGGGCCAGGATGAAGGAGATGATGGCGCAGCCGGCGATGCCGACC
>NZ_JBYRFX010000586.1:0-6482 GCF_057815775.1 Inquilinus sp. | reverse complement strand
AGCGCCACGGCGACGCCCCGCAGCGCGGCGTGCGCCCGCACCATGGCGTCGAGCGACCCCTGGGCTGCGAACTTGTTGGGCGCGGTAATGTATGGTCGCCCGGTGAGCTCGGCGATCTTCGCCGCCACCTTGACGCTGAAGCCCGGCGGTGCGTTGAGCCCGGTTCCCACCGCAGTGCCCCCGATCGCCAGCTCCATCAGCCCCGTCCGGGCATGGGCCACCTCGGCCATCGCTTCGCGGATCTGATGAGCGTATCCCGACCATTCCTGACCTACCGTGAGCGGCACGGCATCCTCGAGGTGCGTGCGGCCGACCTTGACCACGTCCTTCCAGTCCGCCGACTTCACCTCGATCGCCTTCGCCAGCGCGTCGAGCTGAGGGAGCAGGCGCTCGTCGAGTTCCTTGGCGGCCGCCACGTGCATCGCCGTAGGGAAGGAGTCGTTGGACGACTGGCCCATGTTCACGTCGTCATTCGGGTGCACGGGCGTCTTGCTGCCGAGCTCCCCGCCGAGCAGCTGTATCGCCCGGTTCGAGATCACCTCGTTGACGTTCATGTTGCTCTGGGTGCCGGACCCGGTCTGCCAGACGAACAGCGGGAAGTGCGCGTCGAGTTCGCCCGCCACAACCTCGTCGGCGACCCGGGCGATCACCGCAGCCTTCCAGGGCTCAAGGCGGCCGTCCGCCTCGTTCACCAGGGCGGCCGCTTTTTTAACCAAACCGTAGGCGTGGTAGACCGCCTTGGGCATGCGGTCGTCACCGATGGAAAAGTGGATCAGGCTTCGCTGCGTCTGGGCGCCCCAGTAGCGGTCAGCCGGCACCTTCACGCTGCCCATGGAGTCGGTTTCGGTTCGCTCGCCCTTGGCGTCGAGCCCGATAGGCAAGTCCTTCATATCGCGCCCGTCCTGGCCGTCCGCTTCCGTGTGCGCGGCCATGCTCAGGCCTCCTCGCGGTAGACGGGCTTGTAGAGCATGGCCTCGATCCAGGGCCGGATCTCGCGCGGGCGCTCGACCGTCGCCAACCCGTTATCGAACATGTATTCCGCAACACGGGTCGCGGTGGCGACCTGCGTCTCGAGGATGTTGGCCTGGCTGGGGAACAGCATCCCTTTGTCGCGCATCTCCTGGCTAACCTGGTCGGCGCTGGCCTGGGCCGCCTCGATGAAGCACTCGTCGGTGATGCGGGTCGGGCGGACCGCGAATGTGGCCAGTCCGACCGCCGGAAAGATGTAGAAGTTGTTCGCCTGCCCCGGATGGAAGGTTTTCCCATCCACCGTCACATCCGGGAACTGCACACCGGCGGCGTAGAGCGCCTTGCCCTTGGTCCAGGTGTAAGCCTGCTCCGGGGTGCACTCTGCCTTCTCGGTCGGGTTGGACAGCGCGAAGATGATGGGCCGCTCGTTGAGCTTGGCCATCGCCTCGACCACGCGCTGGCTGAAGGCGCCGCCTTGGGTGCTAACGCCGATCAGGACTGTCGGCTTGAACGTCTCAATCGCCTTCGTAAGGTCCTTGGTTGGCTCGGCCTTGTGGGCGTAGACCTGTTGCGAGGACGACAGGTCTTTGCGTGAGGGCTCGACCAGCCCGTCGGCATCGAATAGCGAGATGCGGGCTGCCGCGTCCTCCTGGGATAGGCCCTTGCTTCGCATCGCGGTGACGATGAGGTTGCCGATCCCGATGCCGGCCGAGCCGGCGCCCAGGAATAGCACCCGCTGATCCGTAAGCTTGGCGCCGAGGATCTCCAGCGCGGTGGTCAGTCCGGCAAGCGTGACGCTGGCCGTTCCCTGGATGTCGTCGTTATAGCAGAGGACTTTGTCAGAGTACTTGGCCAGCAGGCGGATGGCGTCCGTGCCCTTCCAGTCCTCGAAGTGAATGCAGCAGCCGGGGAACACCTCCTGCACCGCCTGGACGAACTCGTCGACGAATGCGTCCAGCTCTTCGGTCGGCGGAGGGGCCTGCCGCAGGCCGAGATAGAGCGGGTCCGCACGCAGCGCCGCCGTGCTGGTGCCGATGTCCAGCAGCACCGGCAGGCACGAGTCCGGCGGAACGGCCGCGCAGGCCGTGTAGAGCTGCAGCTTGCCGATCGGTATGCCCATGCCATTGGCGCCCAGGTCGCCCAGGCCGAGGATGCGGCCGCCGGTCGACACGCAGATGAACCGAACATCTCGCTCGGGCCAGTTGCGGAGCACCTCCGCCACCCTGCCCTTCATGTCGTGCGACACGTACATCCCGCGCGAGCGCCGGTAGATGTGGCCGAACTTGAGGCAGACCTCGCCGACGGTCGGGTCGTAGACAATAGGCAGAAACCGCGCCGGGTCGCTCATCACCACGCGATAGAAGAGCGTCTCGTTACGGTCGAGCAGGCCAGTCAGGTAGATGTACTGCTCCAGGCCCGAGGACTTCTGGTCGAGGTGCCCGAGCGCCCTCTCCGCTTGGCGGTCCAGGGTTTCGACTGCGTGGGGCAGCAAGCCCTGCAGGCCGAACCGCTCCCGCTCTTGAAGGGTGAAGGCCGTGCCCTTGTTCGTGCGCGGATCCTCGAGGATGTTCCGGCCCTTGGCCGCGTGCTCGAAACCATGATCGGCGTTCATGTGAACTCCTTTTCCAGAAATTTGCGGGTGACCGTGTCCCTTTCGGGGGTCTGAAAGTGAGACTTCCCCAGAACCGCTCGCCCATGTTGTTCTATGGGCTCGCTTAAAAGGGATAGCTGGCTACCTGGGCAGTGGTCCTGATCCAGACCGTCTGGGATCGGGCGACCCAGCGTTCGGCGGGAATAGCGCACGGTAGATCTCCGTTTAAGACGGTATTTACTGAATAACAGTCCACATACCGCTCCATATCAAGTAAAACTGGAAAGCCAGTGTCACTGGAACACTTCATCCTACCCGCTGGCCCGCAATCGTCGTCTCCTCATCTTCTCGATCTGACAGCTCGTCAGTTCTTACAATCTGGATATTGAGCCGCTCGCAGGCGGCAAAAAGAGATGTTGTGAACCTATCACTCCGGCTAATAGGATCTTCTGTTGCGTGCGTGGCCCCGGGGAACAGATGCGGTTCTGGTCCCGGACGGACCCTGCCGGTGGCTGGTGACGCCCGCCGTCCAGATCGGCCGCAACCGCACCGCCTCGTAGGCTGCGCGCCACCGCGCCGCGCCGAGGACACCGCCTCTCCGGACTAACCAGGCCTGAGGGCATTCGATGCCTTGCCTAAGCCGGGGACTGCCGTCCTGGCGACCAGTTGGAAGCGCGGTGGGATATCCCGCTCGGCGCTCGGTCAGCTCTGTGGCCGCCGTGGGTCGTATGACCGCGGCCCTGCTTGAAAGGGCGGGAGCGGAGGAGAGCGTCGTCGCCCGCGACCAGACCCTTGCGGCACTGAGGTGCCAAGGATTGCGCCCTATGGTGGACGGCAACTCGCCGCAAGCCCTCAGTCGAGCCGCTGCCGATCCCGCCGAGCTCGGCTCCCAGGACTGCGTTACAATTGAAACGTTTCGTCGCGGTTACACCGGCGGCGTCTACCCGGTGAGGAACGCGGACGAGTCTCTTTGGCGATATCGCGAAGGGTGCCCCACTGCCCTAGCCGGACATCATAGGCTGTGATCATTGATGCAATAGCCGACGAATGTCGTCAACTATTGGACACCGTGGCATGGAACTTCAATAGCGGTCCCTATGAGTCGGAATGATAGGTTCACAACAAGCCTGTTTCAACATCTGACCACGCCGTAGTTCTTGCCCGGTGAAGAGCACCTGATGGTGCCCGTTGATGACCAGATGGACACTCGACATGCCCACGGCGCGTATCGACTTGGTCAAAGGGAAGCCTGCCGACTACCGAGCAAAAGTGGCCCACTTATCGAGGGATTGTGGAGGTACTTGAGGCGCCGGAGGATAACTACATGCGTGGAGCATGAGCATGAGCATGATCCTGAGAACTTCTTTTGGCCGAAGAACTTCTTAGGCCTGGACCACACACCGGACATCATCTTCATCCAGGTCGTCACGACAGTTGGAGCCACACTCCCAGCATGACCCGCGCCGCTCTAGCTTATTTTTCGGGAGCATGTGTATCGGCCTCGACCACTCCGATTGTCCCAGATCAAGTCTGCACCTGATAAAGTAGGAGTCGGTGACCGCATGGCCGCAACCTCAAAGAAGGAGACCATGGCTGTGAAACGGGCTCTGATAGCCCTCGGCGCAGCTGTGCTCGCATACGGCTCACCCGCGTTTGCCCAAAGCGGCGACAAGCCGGTTTCCGTGGTTTTGGTCCACGGAGCCTGGGTTGATGGCTCGGGTTGGAAGGCCGTTCATGATGCACTCGAGCAAGATGGCTACGAGGTCCTCGTGGTTCAAAATCCGACTGTCACGCTGGAAGCTGACGTTGCTGTGACCTGGCGCGCTATTGCGCAGGCGAAGCATCCCGTCGTCCTCGTCGGTCATTCCTATGGCGGCACCGTGATCACGGAAGCTGGCAACAATCCCAAGGTTCGCAGCCTCGTCTATGTCGCCGCCTTCGCTCCGGATGCCGGCGAGTCATCGAAAACGCTGTCGTCCCGCCCCGTTTCGCCGGGAACAGCAAAGGCGCCCGTGCTGCCGCCTGTCGAAGGCTTTATCACGCTCGACAAGACAAAGATGCCCATGTCGTTCGCTGGAGACGTCGACCCGAAATTGACGCGTTTCATGGCTGACTCCCAGGTTCCTTGGGGTGTGGGTGGGGTCGGTGGAAAAATCACGAAGCCAGCCTGGAAGTCGAAGCCTGTCTATTATCTGATGACGACCGAGGATAAGATCGTTCCGCCGGTGCTCCAGCGCTTCATGGCGGAGCGTGCCAAAGCGAAGATCGTCGAGCAGGCGAGCAGTCACGCGGTAATGCTGTCTCACCCGGACACGGTTGTTCGGGTGATCGAAACCGCCGCAGGGGCGCTGAGTTCTAGCTTGAATGAGAGGGGTGCGATCAAAGATCCACCCCGTCAGAGCGTAGCGGCGTGGGCACGACGAATTCACGCTGAAAAGCTCGAGTAGGTGAAGCCCTTAACCGGAAAGTCGATGATCATGGCTTATCAGTCCGTTCCCCCCACCACGACTGATGCGGGCATTCCCGTTCAGAGCGACGAATTCTCCCTGAGCGTCGGCAGCGATGGGCCGATCGTCCTGAACGACCATTACCTCCTGGAGCAGATGGCAAACTTCAACCGGGAGCAGATCCCGGAGCGGCAGCCTCATGCCAAGGGCAGCGGCGCCTTCGGTCATTTCGAGGTCACCGCCGATGTCTCGCGCTACACCAAAGCCAAGGTCTTCCAGCCGGGCACGCGCACCGATGTCGCCGCGCGCTTTTCGACTGTCGCGGGCGAGCGCGGCAGCCCCGACACCTGGCGCGATCCGCGCGGCTTCTCGGTGAAGTTCTATACTGAGGAGGGCAATTTCGACATGGTCGGCAACAACACGCCGATTTTCTTCGTGCGCGATCCGATGAAGTTCCAGCACTTTATCCGCTCGCAGAAGCGCCGTGCAGACAACGGCCTGCGCGATCACGACATGCAGTGGGACTTCTGGACGCTGTCGCCCGAGAGCGCGCATCAGGTCACCTACCTGATGGGCGATCGCGGGATACCGAAGACTTGGCGCGAGATGAACGGCTATTCGAGCCACACTTACTCGCTGGTCAACGCCGAGGGCGAGAAGTTCTGGGTAAAATTCCACTTCCACACCGATCTTGGCGACGGCAACGCGTATTTTACGCAGGACGATGCCGACAAGATGGCCGGCAAGGATGGCGATTATCACCGCCGCGACCTGTTCCAGGCGATTGTCAGGGGAGATCACCCGAGCTGGACGCTCTACTGGCAGATCATGCCGTACGAAGACGCCAAGACCTACCGCATCAACCCGTTCGACCTCACCAAAATCTGGCCGCATGCTGACTACCCGCTGAACGAGGTCGGCAAGTTGACGCTGACCCGAAATCCGACCGACTTCCACACTGAGATTGAGCAACTCGCCTTCGAGCCGAACAACATGGTGCCAGGCATCGGTCTGTCGCCCGATAAGATGCTGCTGGCGCGCGGCTTCTCCTACTCCGACGCGCATCGTGCTCGCCTTGGTGTCAACTACAAGCAAATCCCGGTCAACCAGCCGGTCGCTCCGGTGCACAGCTACTCGCAGGCCGGCGTGATGCGGATGAAGAAGGCGGTCGACCCGGTCTATGCGCCCAACAGCTACGGCGGCCCGGCAGCGCAGCCGTCACAGCACGAGGCCGGCCTTTGGCAGGCCGACGGCGAAATGGTCCGTACGGCTTACACTCTGCGCGCCGACGATGACGATTGGAGCCAGGCTGGTGCGCTCGTCCGCGACGTAATGGACGATGCCGCCCGCGGGCGGCTGGTCGAGAACGTCGTCGGGCATTTGAGCGACGGCGTTAGCGAGGAGGTGCTCATGCGCGCCTTCGTTTACTGGCGCAACATCGACGAGCAGACCGGTCGCCGCATCGAAGCCGGTGT
>NZ_JBYRFX010000585.1:0-6202 GCF_057815775.1 Inquilinus sp. | reverse complement strand
GGCGAACGCCATCGGCGACCGGTCCGACGGGTTCGTGGTCCACGCTCCCGCTTCGGACACTGTTTCGGGTGCACCGCGGCCGGAGGAGAACGGCTCGGCCGACACCACCGCGGCGGTGGCCGCGTCCGGCAACCAGAACATCGACGGCATCCTGGCCGGCGTCCGTTGGGCCGACGGCTTCATCACCTACAGCGATCCGGATGCGGTCTCGGATTACCAGGCCGGCCATCCGGAGGCGTTCAGCGGCTTCGGGCAGATGACGGCGCAGCAGATGATCGCCGTCCACTTCGCCCTCAACTCCGCGATCTTCACGCAGCCCCTGGGCGCCGCCGGCTTCGGCGTCGAAGGCTTCACCAATCTCGGCATCGACTATGCCGGCAGCGGTTCGGGGGCCGGCACGATCCGTGTCGTCAACACCACCAACCCCAGCACGGCCTACGCCTATTATCCGGCCAACCAGGTCTATGGCGGCGACGCCTTCTTCGGGCCGAGCGGCGACCTGCCCACCGCCGGCAACTACGACTGGCACACCGTGATCCATGAGCTCGGCCATGCGCTGGGCCTGAAGCACGGCCAGGAGACCGGGGTCTACGGCGCCCTGCCGAGCAATGTCGACTCGATCGAATTCTCGGTGATGACGTACCGCACCTTCATCGGCGACGACACCAGCGGCTACAACTACGAGACCTGGGGGGCGCCCCAGACCTTCATGATGCTCGACCTCGCCGCCCTGCAATACATGTATGGCGCGAACTTCAACACCAACAGCGGCAACACGGTCTATACGTGGAGCCCGACGACCGGCGAGACCTTCGTCAACGGCACTATCGCCATCGACCCGGGCGGCAACCGCATCTTCGCGACCATCTGGGACGGCA
Organism: Inquilinus sp.; assembly: GCF_057815775.1. Classification (NCBI taxonomy): domain Bacteria; kingdom Pseudomonadati; phylum Pseudomonadota; class Alphaproteobacteria; order Rhodospirillales; family Rhodospirillaceae; genus Inquilinus; species Inquilinus sp. Next base: position 5,324 of record NZ_JBYRFX010000585.1, on the reverse strand, counting down.
ACGGCGTCGACACCTACGATCTGTCGAACTATTCGACCAACCTGACCATCGACCTGACGCCCGGCGGCTATTCCGTCTTCTCCTCGGCGCAGCTCGCCTATCTCGGCGGCGGGCCGAACGGCGGATATGCCCGCGGCAATATCTTCAACGCTCTGCAGTATAACGGCGACACGCGGTCCCTGATCGAGAACGCCAACGGCGGCACCGGCAACGACACGATCCATGGCAACAACGCCGACAACACGCTGAACGGCAATGCCGGCAACGACGTCCTCGATGGTGTCAACGGCAACGATACCGTCAATGGTGGGGACGGCAACGACACCCTGTATGGAAACTCAGGGGTCGACGTGCTCAACGGTGGCGCCGGCAACGACTGGATCGAAGGCGGCTTCTCCGCCGACACCGTCGATGGCGGCGACGGCAACGACACCTTCTACGTGCGCGAGGGTGAATACGGCGACAACACCACGGGCGGCGCCGGGATCGACCTGCTCGATCTCAGCAACAACACGACGCACGGATCGATCGTGAACCTCGTCGGCGGGAGCTACGACTTTTCGCCGACCTTCGGCGGACCCTACACCATCACCGGGGTCGAGAATGTCAACGGCACCCAGCTTGCCGATGTGATCACCGGCGATGGCCTGGCCAATGCGATCAATGGCAATGGCGGCAATGATACCCTGCAAGGCGGCGCCGGGAACGATGCCGTCAGCGGTGGTGACGGCAACGATCTGATCCAGGGTGGCGACGGCAATGATACACTGACCGGTGGATCCGGCGTCGATCAGGTTTACGGCGATGCCGGCAACGACCGCTTCTACATCGAACAGGGATGGAACGGCGGCATCGGCGAGGCCTTCTTCGGCGGCGCCGGCATCGACACCTTCGATGCATCGACCGTGATCTTCACTGGCTTCGCCGCTTACATCAACCTTCAGGACGGCATCTTCTACGATCTGAACTTCCTGGACGGGCAGATCTGGCTGTCGAGCGTCGAAAACGCCATCGGGACCGACGAAAACGACAACATCACCGGTTCCGGCGAACAGAACGTTCTCGACCTCGGGGCCGGAAACGACACGGCGGACGGCCTGGGCGGCAACGATACGCTACTCGGCGGCGATGGCGACGACCTGCTGCGCGGCGGCGCCGGCGCCGACGTATTGAACGGCGGGGCTGGCGCCGATATCGCCAGCTACGCCGAGGGCACCGTCGGCGTGACCGTGGATCTGGGGGCCGGCACGGGTACGGGCGGCAACGCCCAGGGCGATACCCTGGCCGGCATCGAGAATGTCAACGGCACCAGCTTCGCGGACACGCTGCTCGGCAATGCCGGCGCCAATGTGCTGCGTGGGCTCGACGGCAATGATCTGCTGCGTGGCGGCGCCGGCGCCGACACGCTGAACGGCGAGGGCGGCGTCGACACCGCCAGCTACGCCGAAGGCACCGTCGGCGTGACGGTGAATCTGGGAACAGGGACCGGCACCGGCGGCAACGCCCAAGGCGACATCCTGATCGCCATCGAGAACCTCAACGGCACGAACCTCGCGGACACGCTGACCGGCAACGCCGGCGCCAACGTGCTGCGTGGACTGGACGGCAACGACCTGCTGCGCGGCGCCGCCGGCGCCGACACGCTCAACGGCGAGGCCGGCACCGACACCGCCAGCTACTCCGAAAGCGCTGCCGGGGTGACGGTGAATCTGACGGCCGGCACCGGTGTCGGCGGCAATGCCCAGGGCGACATCCTGCTCAGCATCGAGAACATCAACGGCAGCCAGCTCGCCGACACCCTGGTCGGCAGCGCCGTGGCCAACGTGCTGCAGGGCCTGAACGGCAAGGACACACTCACCGGAAACGCCGGGGCGGACATCTTTGTCTACGCCACGACCGGCGCCAGCGTGGTCGGGGCAAATCGGGATCTCATCACCGATTTCAGCCACGCCCAAGGCGACAGGATCGACCTGTCCGGTATCGACGCCAACAGCGTCGCGGCCGGCGACCAGGCCTTCTCGTTCATCGGAGCCAGCGCGTTCACCGGGTCGGCGGGGCAGTTGCGCGCCTTCGTCACCCTCGGCCAGACCCTTGTCGAAGGCGATGTCAACGGTGACGGCGTCAACGACTTCCAGATCCAGCTCAACGGCGCGCTCGCCCTCGTGGCGGCCGACTTCACGCTGTGACCCTGGCTGACGACGTCTAGGAAAGGTCTGTAACTTGCGAGGCCTGGGGGATGATGTCCCTCAGGCCTCGTTCTTTTCCAGCGCCCCGGCCTCCCCCGCCCCACCGATCAGATCCAGCCACTCCTGCTCCGTCACGGTGTTGACGCCCAGTTCGCGCGCCTTGGCGGCCTTGGAGCCGGCGTCGGCGCCGACCACGAGGTAATCGGTCTTGCTGGAGACCGAGCCGGCGACCTTGGCGCCGAGGGATTCGGCGCGGGCCTTGGCCTCGGGGCGGGTCATCGTCTCCAGCGTGCCGGTGAAGACCACGGTCTTGCCGGCCACGGCGCTGGCCACTGCACGGGGCCGCACGAAATCCTCGATCGTCAGCTGCACCGCCAGGTCGTCGAGCACGACCTTGTTGTGCTCCTCCGCGATGAAGGCCAGCAGGTCGTCCGCCACCGAGGTGCCGATCTGGTCGATCGCGATCAGGTCGCGCCAGGCCTCGCTCTCGCGGTCCTGCGCCGCCTCCATGCCGGCGCGCCAGACAGCGAAGCTGCCGTAGTGGCGGGCCAGCAGCTTGGCCGTCGCCTCGCCGACCTGGCGGATGCCGAGCGCATAGATGAAGCGGTCGAGCGGAACGGTCTTTCGCGTCTCGATCGCCTCGAACAGCTTCTGCGCGCTCTTCGGCCCCCAGCCTTCGCGCGCGCGCAGCGGCGTCAGGCTGCCCTTGTCCTGGGTCTCGAGCCGGAAGATGTCGCCCGGGGTCCGGATCATGCCGTCGGCGTGGAAGGCGCGGATGTGCTTGTCGCCGAGACCTTCGATGTCGAAGGCGTTGCGGGACACGAAGTGGCGCAGCCGCTCCACCGCCTGGGCCGGGCAGATCAGCCCGCCGGTGCAGCGGCGGATCACGCCGCCCTCCTCGCGCACCGCCAGGCTGCCGCATTCCGGGCAATGGTCGGGAAAGACGTATTCCACCGCATCGGCCGGCCGCTGTTCCAGGATCACGCGCACGATCTGCGGGATCACGTCGCCGGCGCGCTGCACCACCACGGTGTCGCCGATGCGCACATCCTTGCGCCGGATCTCATCCTCATTGTGCAGCGTGGCGTTGGAGACGACGACGCCGCCGACCGTGATCGGCTCCAGCCGGGCCACCGGGGTCAGCGACCCGGTACGGCCGACCTGGATGTCGATCGCCTTCAGCACGGTCTGCGCCTGTTCGGCCGGGAATTTGTGGGCGATGGCCCAGCGCGGCGCCCGGCTGACGAAGCCGAGCCGTTCCTGCCAGTCCAGCCGGTCGACCTTGTAGACCACGCCGTCGATGTCGAAGGGCAGGCCGGAGCGCTGGGCGCCGATGCCGTCGTAATAGGCCAGCAGCTCCTCGGCGTTGTGGCACAGCTGCGAGGGCTCGTTCAGGCGGAAGCCCCAGGCCGCCATGCGCTTGCGGATCTCCTCGATGGTCTTGCCCAGCGGCTCCGACACCTCGCCCCAGGCATAGCCGAAGAAGCGCAGCGGCCGGGATTTGGTGATGGCAGGGTCGAGCTGGCGCAGGGATCCGGCGGCGGCATTGCGCGGGTTGGCGAAGATCGGCTCGCCCGCCTCGGCCCGGCGGGCGTTCAGGGCGGCGAAATCGCTGCGGTCCATATAGACCTCGCCGCGGATCTCCAGCACGTCGGGCGCCGTGCCCTTCAGCCGCTGCGGCACGTCGTCGATGGTCTTCACATTGGCGGTGACGTCCTCGCCCTCGCTGCCGTCGCCGCGGGTGGCGGCCTGGACCAGCCGCCCCTTCTCGTAGCGCAGCGAGCAGGACAGCCCGTCGATCTTCGGCTCGGCCATGATGTCGACCACCCGCTCCGGGTCGTCGCGCAGCTCCTTGATGAAGGAGCGGACCGAGGACAGGAAGTCGTGCACATCCTCCGGCGCGAAGGCATTGCCGAGCGACAGCATCGGGATGGCGTGGCGCACCTTCTTGAAGCCCACGCCCGGCGTCGCCCCGACCTTGGCCGAGGGGCTGTCCGGCCGGATCAGCTCGGGGTATTGCGCCTCGATCTCGGCATTGCGGCGGCGCAGCGCGTCGTATTCCCCGTCGGAGATGGTGGGCGCGTCATGCTGGTGATAGGCGAGATCATGCGCCGCGATCTCGGCGGCCAGCGCCGCCAATTCCGCCGACGCCTCGTCCGGCGTCAGCGCGTCGACCGGCCGGCCGCGCAGGTTCTGATCGGTCATTCCCGCCCCTCTCGCGCAATTCCCCTGAATCACGCGGATCTGTGCATCACCTGGAAATTCTAGCGTCTGCCGCCCGATTCATCACGACATTCGATGAAATTCAGGAACGGTCGGCGAGCAGGCTGTCCGCCGCCGCGCGCGCTTCCGCCGTGATCCTCGCGCCGGATAGCATGCGCGCGATCTCCTCGCGCCGCTCTTCCACCGCCAGCGGCACGACATCGGTGACGACGGTGCCGGACCGTTCGGCCTTCTGCACCCGCCAATGATGGTCGGCCCGGGCCGCCACCTGCGGGCTGTGGGTCACGACCAGGACCTGGACCTGCTGGCCCAGCCGCTTCAGCCGTTCGCCGACCGCATCGGCCACCGCGCCGCCGATGCCGGCATCGACCTCGTCGAAGATCATCGACGGCAGGGCGCCGGGCGCGCCGCGGTGATGCACCAGCACCACCTTGATCGCCAGCATGAAGCGGGCGAGTTCGCCACCCGAGGCGATCTTGCCGATCGGGCCGGGGGGGCTGCCCGGGTTGGCCGCGACCAGGAAGGCGACGCGGTCGAGGCCGGCGGCATTCCAGTCCCCCTCCGGCAGCCGGTCGATCGCGGTGACGAAGCGGGCGCGCTCCATCTTCAAGGGCGGCAGCTCGGCCTTGACCGCCGCATCCAGCTCCGACGCCGCCTTGCCCCGGGCCTTGGACAGCGCCTCGGCCGCCTTGACATAGGCGGTGCGGGCCTCGGCCGCCGCGCTGGCCAGACGCGCGAGCACCGCGGCCCGGTCCTCGACCAGCGTCAGCCTTTCGCTGAATTCGCGCAGCAGGTCGGGCAGCGCCGCGGGTTCGACCCCATGCTTGCGCGCCATCGTCCGCAGGCCGTAGAGCCGGTCGTCCAGCCGCTCCAGCTCGCCGGCATCGAGATCGACATCGGCGGAAAAGCGCTCGA
>NZ_JBYRFX010000584.1:0-2644 GCF_057815775.1 Inquilinus sp. | reverse complement strand
GGCGATGCGCGGCACCTGCGGCCAGCGCTCATGCAGCAGGTTGAGCTCGCGGTACTCGGGCCGGAAGTCGTGGCCCCACTGCGACACGCAGTGCGCCTCGTCGATCGCGAACAGGGCGATCTGGCTCTGCTCGAGCAGGTTGAGGAAGCGCGGCGTCAGCAGGCGTTCCGGCGCCACGTACAGCAGGTCGAACTCGCCGCGCAAAAGTCCGCGTTCGACCTCGGCGGCCGCGCCGGCTTCCAGCGAGGAGTTGAGGAAGGCGGCGCGCACGCCCAGCTGCTTGAGCGCGTCGACCTGGTCCTGCATCAGCGCGATCAGCGGCGAGACGACGATCGCGGTGCCTTTCCGCAGCAGCGCCGGCACCTGGTAGCACAGCGACTTGCCGCCGCCGGTCGGCATCAGCACGAGGGCATCGCCGCCGGATACGACCTGGGCGACGATCTCGGCCTGCTGGCCGCGGAAGGCAGGATAGCCGAAGACGTCCTGGAGGACGGAGAGCGGGTCACGGGGCATGCCCATGGTATAGCGGCCCGCGGGCCTCAAACCAATCGGTAGGTGCCCCGTATCTGGAGAATTCGCGCGCCGTGCCTCAACATGTTGTGGCGCGGTGCGCGGAAACCCTAGGCCGGCACCATGTCGGGGGTGCCCGGTGCCGCAGCCGGGATCCGGCGGCGGCGCTTGACCAGCAGGATGGCGAAGCCGGCGATCGTGGTCAGGAGCGGGATGGCGTACATCAGCGGCACCAGCGTCAGCGAATCGCGGGCCATGCCGGCGATGCTCATCGTCGTTGCCTGGACCGCGACCACGCCGATGGCGGCGGCCATGATCCGCTTGCTCAGGCCGCGGCGGTTGTAGTCGCCGCTGAGCAGCACGCCGACGCACAGCGCGACATAGGCGAAGGGCAGCAGCGGGTCGCTCAGCCGCTTGTGGCCTTCCATCACCAGGCGACTGTAGTTCTTCTGGTCGCGCGGCAAATTCGGGTCGGGATACAGCAGGTCCGGCAGGAAGCGTTCCGACGGCTGGCGATAGTTGCGCACCAGGTCGTCGGCTCCAGCCACGGTCAGGGGCACGGTGTAGCTGTCGAAGGCCAGTGGATCGACCTTGCCGCTCTTGCGGTCGAGCTGCTGCACCACGCCGTCCAGCGCCACGATGCGGGGGCCGTCGTCGCTGTCCTCGACATAGCCGCGATCGGCGACGATGGTCAGCGGCCGGGTCTCGTCGCTGGTGTCGTGCACCAGGATGCCGTAGAGGTCGCCGGTCACCGGGTTGCGCTCGCGCACGAACACCGTCCGGGTGTCGCCGATGGCGTTGAACTCGCCGGTCTGCAGGATCGCGGCCGACACGTCGGACTGGGCGATGGCGCTGAGGTCGCGGAACTCGCGGTTCGCCACCGGCCAGAAATACAGTGTCATGGTGTAGCTGAGTGCGGTGATGATGACGCCCATCACCAGCCCGGGCAGGGCCAGCCGCATCTGGCCGACGCCGGCACCGCGCATCACCAGCAGCTCGCCATCCGCCAGCATGCGGTTGTAGACGATCAGGCAGGCGGCCACGACACCGATCGGCAGCACCGCGATCAGGAATTCCGGCATCGACAGGAACACCAGCTCGAGGAACGAGCCGACGCCGACGCCGCCATCGACGATCAGCTGGATCAGCCGCATCGAGGTGGTGAGCATGATCGCGAACACCAGGATCACGGTGGCGAGCACCGTGGCGACGGCGATCTGGCGGAAGATGTAACGGCTGAGCAGCGACATGATGGCGATCGTATACACGAGGCCGGATGCGTCGGCCATGTTGCCAAAAGTCGCGGCGGTGATCCAAGATCGGATCGCCAGAAATGCACGACAAATCGGCACCGGCATCGGGGAGGATCATATATGGGCGCCACGAGAGGCCCGCTCCGGTTCGGGTCGATCCCGCGATCGCGTGAAGATCATCAAGGAACGGACGGAAAATGCTGAAGACTATCGATCCGATCATCACCCCGGACCTGCTCTCCGTCCTGGCCTGCATGGGGCATGGCGACGATCTCGTGATCTGCGACGCCAACTTCCCGGCCCGGTCGGTGGCCCAGCACACCATGGTCAAGACGCCGCTGGAGCTGCCGGGCGTCAGCGCCGCGCGGGCGGTGCGGGCGATCCTGTCGCTGATGCCGCTCGACAGCTTCGTCGACCACCCGGCCCAGCGCATGGAGGTGGTGGGCCAGCCGGATGAAATCCCCGAGGTGCAGCGCGAGGTCCAGGCCGAGATCGACCGGGCCGAGGGCCGGTCCTGGCCGATGGGGTCGATCGAGCGCTTCGCCTTCTACGAGACGGCCAAGAAGTCCTACGCCGTGGTGCGGGCCGGGGAGGGGCGCTTCTATGGCTGCTTCCTGCTGAAGATGGGCGTGATCGCGCCGAAATAGGGAGAGCGGCCCATGGCCTCAGACCCGCATGTCTCCCCCTCCCTATGTCCTGCGTCGCCTTGCGGCGAGTCGAATGAGAGCGCGGGCCGCGAGGAGCGTATCGGATCATACGGTCGAGCGGCCCGCGCCCGCAGACGGCCATCGCAAGGCGACCCTCCGGGCCGGTTGAACATGCCGACTGGAGGCGTCGAACGGCTTGCGCGATGGACCACATCGCGCTGCGCCCTTCTCCTG
>NZ_JBYRFX010000583.1:0-10518 GCF_057815775.1 Inquilinus sp. | reverse complement strand
GACGTCGAGCGGGACCAGCCGGCAGGTGCGGCCCTCCATCGGTGTCCTGGGCGGCAGCAGCCGCTTCTCCCAGCCGGGAAGTGGGGCGCCGATCGGCTGGCCCAGATCGTTGGTGCGGTCGGTCATAACAGCTTTCCCCTCACTCGCCGGCATCGGCCGGGGCGGCGGCGCCCCCGACATTGGCCCGCAGGATATCGTCGAAATGCCGGCCCGGCGCATAGGCATCGGTCGTCACGCCGAGTGCGATGCCGGCCGGCAGCAGCGGGCAGGGCTGCAGCGCGCCGATCGTCTCGGTGATCGGGATCACCCCGGCCCAGATGCCGGCATCGAGATCGTCGTCATCGTCATGCGGCGGGCCGCTGCGGATCTTCACGCTGGCCTCCTCGATCTCCATCGAGATCAGCGTGGTGGCCCGCACCTCCTTCACCGTCGGGCGCCGCATCTCGGCCACCCGCCCCGGGAACAGCCGTTCGACATAGGCGTCCAGCGCCTCCAGCTTGTGCGCCTCGTCCTCGACCTTCGAGGCCGTGCCGAACACCATCACCGCGCGGTAGTTCATCGAGCAGTTGAAGCCGGAGCGGGCGAGCACCAGCCCGTCGATATGGGTGGCGGTCAGGCAGACCGGGATGCCGGCCCCCTGTCCCTGCAGCATCCGGCTGACCGAGGAGCCGTGCCAGTACAGCCGGTCGCCGTCGCGCCAATAGGCGGTCGGCGTGCAGTAGGGCTGGCCGTCGAGGACATAGGCGATGTGGCAGGTCACGCTGGCGTCAAGCACGGCGTTGACCGTTTCGCGGTCATAGGCGCCGCGCTTGGCCAGGCGCTTCAGCCGGGCGCGGGCGGAGGGGACAATCTCGGTCATGGCGATCCTCGGGGCAGCATTGGCCCTCTCGATGAGGCTATGCGGCCCGGTTGGAAAGGTCCAATTCTGCGTGATCGGCCCGACCAATCGATCCCATCTGTGATGGTGAGACGCTCAAGCGCCGAACCGGGCACGATAATCCTGCGGTGTGGCCGCCAGCAGGCGGAGGAAGCTGCGGCGCATGGTTTCCTCCGAGCCGAAGCCACATTGCCGTGAGATGCGCTTGACCGGCAGGCGGGACTCCGACAGCAGGCGCCGCGCCGCCTCCACCCGCAGCCGCTCGACCGCCCGGGTCGGGGTCAGCCCGGTGGCTGCCGCGTAGTGCCGGCTGAAACTGCGCTCGCTCATCCCGGCCCGGCTGGCCAGGACCGGCAGCGACAGATCGTCGGCCAGATGCCCGTTGATCCAGTCATGCAACGCCCCGAAACTGTCCTCGGCCGCTTGCAGGGACAGGGTGGCGCTGAACTGCGCCTGCCCGCCCGGACGCTTGAGGAAGACGACGAGGTAGCGGGCCAAGGCCAGCGCCACGGTGCGCCCGAGATCCTGTTCCACCAGCGCCAGCGCGAGATCGATGCCGGCCGTCACCCCAGCCGAGGTCCAGACCGGCCCGTCCTGCACGAAGATCGGGTCGCTCTCGACCCGTATGGCGGGGAAGCGCCGGGCGAGATCGGCGCAGAACGACCAATGCGTCACCGCCCGCCGCCCGTCCAGCGCCCCGGACGCGGCCAGCAGGAACGCGCCGGTGCAGACGGAGGCGACCCGCCGCGCCTGCCCTGCCCCCTGCCGCAGCCAATCGACCAGCACCGGGTCGGCCGCCGCCGCTTCGACGCCCTGGCCGCCCGCGACCATCAGCGTGTCAACCGCCGCGCCGAGGGGCGGAAGCGGTCCGGTTGCAAGTTCCAGCCCGGCCGAGGCGGTAACGCCCGGCCCGCCTTTCGCCACGAGACGGATAGCGTAGGGCGGCGTTCCGCCTGCTTCGGCGACGAGATCATTGGCGGATGCGAACACCTGGAGCGGCCCCGTGACATCGAGCAGCTGCACCGACGGGAATGCAAGCACCTCGACGATGCGGATGGCGTCTGGCGGAGAGCGAGGGGTCTTTGACATGTCCGCCAAGCATGCCTGGGCGGGATAGAAGCTTCAACAGATCAGGCCGATTTGGCGGAAAACGAGGGGTTATTGGCGCTTCCGCCGATACCTGCCGCCCTACATAGAATTGGACGATGCGACAGCAGCATCGATCCGTGACACCCCCAGGAGACGACATGACCACGATCACTTTTACCAAGACCGCCGCGCCGGAATGGTTGCTGGCGATGTGGCGGGAGATCGACGACAAGACCTTCGGCCAGGGCTTCGACTGCTTCGCGGAAGATGCGGTGTGCAATCTCGGCGTTGCCGACTGGCACGGCCGCGAAGCGATCCGCCGGAACCTGCGCGACTTCATCGACAAGGGCTTCACCGCCCATCACGACGTGGTCGAATATTGGGACAGCCCGCTGCTCAAGATCTTCCACGGCAAGGTCACGATGAGCTTCGATGATCCGAGCCTGGAGACCGTGCGGCCGACGATGACCCATTTCTTCTACATGGACGAGGCAGATCCCAGCAAAGTCCGCCGCTGGGTCGGATCGGTCGGCCCCACCGGATTCTAGCGGAACCCTCGCAGCACCGTGCCAAGCACCCTGGCCGCCTCGTCCAGCGCCGGCGGCGCGAAGCCGGTGAAGCCGAGGATCAGGGCCGAGCGCGGCGGCGCCGCGATGTGCATCGACGACAGCGGCCGCACCGTCACGCCGCGCCGGCGCGCCGCCTCGGCCACCGCCCGGTCGTCGAGCCCCGGCCGCAGGTCGGCGACGAGGTACATGCCGCGGTCGATCGGGGCGACCGTGAGGTCGCCACCGGCCTCGGCCTGTAGCGCCGCGATCAGCCGCTCGCGCCGTTCACCGTATTCCTGGCGCATGCGGCGGATGTGCCGGGTGAAATGGCCTTCGTTGATGAAGTCGACCAGCACGTCGTCGAGCACCGAGGACGGGAAGCGGTCGGCGGCGCTGCGCACGGCGGCGAAACGGTCGACCAGCCCGGGCGGCAGCACGACGTAGCCGATGCGCAGCCCCGGGAACAACACCTTGCTGAGGGTGCCGAGATAGATGACGCGGCCGTCGCGATCCAGCCCCTGCAGCGCCGAAAGCGGCCGGCCGGAAAAGCGGAATTCGCTGTCGTAATCGTCCTCGATCACCCAGCGCCCGTCGCGCACCCAGTCGAGCAGCGCCATCCGCCGCGCCAGGCTCATCGCCACGCCGAGCGGGTAGTGGTGCGTCGGGGTGCAGTAGACCAGCCGGGCATCGGGGCGCAGCGCCAGGCCGGCGGCGACATCCAGCCCCTGGCCGTCGACCGGCACCGGCAGAATGTCGAGCCGGTGCTGGCGCAGCGCGGCCAGCGCCGCGGGATAGCAGGGATCCTCGATCCAGGCGCCGTCGCCGGCTTCGGCCACGGTGCGCAGCGTCAGGTCCAGCCCCTGCTGGCTGCCGGAGACCAGGGCGATGCGGCCCGCATCGCAATCCACCGACCGGGCGACGCGGAGATATTCGGCGATGGCCTGGCGCAGCGGCGGGTCGCCGAGCGGGTCGGCATAGACGCGCTGGCGGATGCCGATGCCGCGCAGATGGCGCTGCACCAGCCGGCCCCAGGCCCGCTCGGTCGCCGGATGCATGCCGCAGAAGCCGGTGGCGAAGGGCAGCGTCTCGGCCTGCCATGCCGCGGGCCCCGGCCGGTCCCGGCCCGGCCCAGCGCCGGCCGGGGCGCCGGGGACGGCGGTCCCCGTCTCGATCTCGCTGGCGACATAGGTGCCGGCGCCGACCCGGCCGGTGACGACGCCTTCGGCATGCAGCTGGTCATAGGCGGCGACCACGGTGGTGCGCGAGATGCCCAGGCGCTCGGCCAGGGTCCGCGTCGCCGGCAGCCGCGTGCCGGCCGGCACCAGGCGGCGCGCGATCAGGTCGCGCAGTGCCAGGTGCAATTGCTGGAACAACGGCCGGCGGTCGTCCGGGTCGAGCCCGAGATCGATCAGGTCGACCCAGGAGACGGTGCGATCCCGTGGAGGTTTCGGGGCCGCCGCCATCGGGAGTTATTCGTCTTCGCGCAGCCGCACCACCAGGCCGGGCAGCGAGGTGATCTGGAAGCCCTTGGCCGCGGCCTCGGCCACCAGCTCGGCGGCGGCGCGGCGCCCGGCGAGCACTTCGCCTGCGGCCCAGAGCAGGGTGGAGCGGGTGCCGCTGCGGCAATGCGCGACCACCGGCTTCGCCGCCGTCGCCAGCGCCTGCTGCATCGCCTCGACATCGCCCAGGGCGATCGAGGAGGCGGTCACCGGAATGTGGACATACGCCAGACCCAGCCGCTCGGCCTCGGCCCTGGCGTCGGCGGCCGACAACTGCGCCGACTCTTCGCCATCCGGGCGGTTGTTGATCAGGGTCTTCGCGCCCGATGCGGCGATCTCCGCAATCGCAGCACGATCCACCTGGTCCGCCGCATACAGCTCCGGCGCGATTTCGGTCAGCTTGGCCATGGGTATCGTTCTCTCCTGAAACCGGCGTGCCTTTGTCGGGTCCCCCCGGGACGCCCTGATGTGGCGGTCGGCCAGACTGGTATCAATAGCCTATTGATACCAGTCTGGCCGGGCTTCGAACCTGGCGGCCTACGAGGCCGCGAGCTTCTTCAATCCTCGGCGCGCAAAGAACGGCGCCGTGAAAAACGTGATGATCCAGCTCAGCACGAAGGACGCTGCGGCCACGATCAAAAGCACCATGGGCATCGAGACACCATCCCGCGCCGCGCCTTCGATCATCGCCTGAAATTCATTCCTACCGCCCAGCAGAGCGTCGACACCATAGAGAAATGCGAGCCCCAGGCCGAGATTCAGAACGAGAACGGCAAGGCCGACGCCGGTCGCGAACACCGCCCGCTCGCCGGTGCTGAAGCCACGTTGATGATCCTTGACGAAGCCCTGCACCGGAAGAGCGAGGGCCACGACCAGAACGATGATGCCCATCGAGGGTGGCAGATCAAACTGGAAAACGATCGACGCCGCCACGGCAACAACAACGCAGAACAGGTATATTCCACTGAATATACCAACATACTTCAGCATCTTATCTTCCCCCTATTCCATCATTCCGGACCGCAGAGCGGGCCCCGCCGGCGATGATGTGTTTAACAAGCCACCTGCCAATAGCAAAGGCGATCGCCCGGGACAACCGGCCGAAGCCAATACTGTCGGGTGACCCAGATCCCGCTCCCGCGGGCCCTGGGATCAGGCGCTCAGCTCCTCCGCCAGCGCCGCGAGTTCCAGCCAGCGTTCCTCGGCCGCCTCGCGCTCCACCTCCGCTGCCGCCAGCCGCGCGCTCTTGGCCGCGAAACCGTCGGGGTTGCGCGTGTAGAGGGCGGGGTCGTGCAGCGCGTCGCCCAACTGCGCGATCTCGGCGGTCAGCGCCTCGATCCGGCCGGGCAGCAGGTCCAGCTCGCGCTGGTCTTTGAAGGTGAGCCTGGTGCGCGGCTTCGATGCCGCCGGCCTGGCCACCGGAGCGGTGCGTGCGGCGGGGGCCGCGGCCTGTGCCGCCGGTCGCTGCCGGAGATAATCGGTGTAGCCGCCGACATATTCGGCGACATTGCCTTCGCCCTCGACCGCGATCACCGAGGTCACCAGCCGGTCGAGGAAGTCGCGGTCATGGCTGACCAGGATCAGCGTGCCCTGGAAATCGGCCAGCACTTCTTCCAGCAGGTCCAGCGTCTCCAAATCCAGATCGTTGGTCGGTTCGTCCAGGATCAGCAGGTTGCTGGGCCGGGCGAACAGCTTGGCCAGCAGCAGCCGGCCGCGCTCGCCGCCCGACAGGCTCTTCACCGGGCTGTACATCCGCGAGGAATCGAACAGGAAGTCGGCGAGGTAGGAGGCGATGTGCCGCTTCTGGTCGCCGACCTGGACATGGTCGCCGCCATGCGGCAGCAGCACGTCGCGCAGCGTGGTCTCGGGGTCGAGTGCGATGCGGTTCTGGTCGTAATAGGCCGGCTCCACCCCCGGCCCCAGCCGGACCGTCCCGGAATCCGGCCGCTCGGCCCCGGTCAGCACCTTGACCAGGGACGATTTGCCGGCGCCGTTCGGGCCGATCACGCCGATCCGGTCGCCGCGCGCCACGCGGGTGGAAAAGTCGCGGACGATGATGGTGTCGCCGAAGGCCTTGGACACATGGTCGGCCTCGATCACCCGGACAGCACCGCGGCCGGCCTCGGCGATGCCCAGCGCGGCGACGCCCTGGCGGTCGACCTGGGACCGGCGTTCGGCCCGCATGGCATAGAGACTGCGCAGGCGACCCTGGTTGCGCTTGCGCCGGGCGCTGATGCCCTGGCGCGACCAGGTGGTCTCGGACGCGATGCGCTTGTCCAGCCGCACCCGCTCCGCCTCCTCCTGCGCCAGGATGGTCTCGCTCCACTCGTCGAACTGGGCGAAGGGCTTGTCCATCTGCCGCAGCACGCCGCGGTCGATCCACCAGCTGCGCTGGGTCAGCGCGTTCAGGAAGGCCCGGTCGTGGCTGATGACCAGCAGCGCGCCGCGCCACGTCTTCAGCTCGGTTTCGAGCCATTCGATCGTCGGCAGGTCGAGATGGTTGGTCGGTTCGTCCAGCAGCAGGACGTCGGGCTGGCCGACCACGGCCTGGGCGATGGCGGCACGGCGCCCCTCCCCGCCCGACAGGGTTCCGGTGAGGCGATCGCCGTCGAGCTTCACCGCCGACAGCGCCGCCTCGACCCGCCACAGGTCATGCGCGCGATCCGCCGTCAGGGCGGAGGCGACATAGTCGGTCACGGTGGCGTGGCTGGACAGGTCCGGCTCCTGCGCCAAATAGGCGATGCGGATGCCGGGCTGGACGAAGCGTTCGCCGCCGTCGAGCTCGATGGTGCCGGCCAGGGCCTTGAGGATGGTCGATTTGCCGCTGCCGTTGCGGCCGACCAGGCAGGCCTTGTCACCGGCCGACAGCGCCAGGTCGACGCCGGTCCAGAGGGGATCGCCGCCGAAGGTGACGGCGGCGTTGCGAAGGGCAAGGAGGAGGGTCATGCGCCGGGGATCCGAAGGAAGCCGCCCTTGTCGCAGCAATGGCCGGGCTTGACCAGCCCCGGATTGGTCGCGCCCGCAGCGGTCAAGCCCGCAGCCGGACCGCCGCGGCGGAGCCGGCCGCGGTCAGGGCGGCCTCCTGGGCGATGCTGGCCAGCAGGAAGGCGAAGAAGGCGCGCACCTTGGCCGGCGGCAGGTGCCGCGACGGATGATAGGCGTAGAGCGGATACCGCTCCTCCGCCCAGTCCGGCAGGATCTGCACCAGCTCGCCGCTGGCCAGCATCGGCGCCAGGCCGAGCTCCAGGGCCTGCGACACGCCCTGGCCGGCGGCGCAGGCGGCGAGCTTGGTGGCGAGGTCGCTGACCACCAGCCGGACCTTCGGCCGCACCTCCACCACCTCGCCATTCCGGTGGAACTCGAAGGCGAAGGGCCGGCCCGACACCGGATCCCGGAACAGCACGCATTCGTGATCGGCCAGGTCGCGCGGATGCCGCGGCGTGCCATGCCGGGCGAGATAGGACGGGGCGGCGCAGGTCAGCACCCGCGTCTCCAGCAGCTTGCGTGCCACCAGGGCGGAGGGTTCGGGCTGGCCGAACCGCACGGCCGCATCGACCCCTTCGCCCACCAGGTCGCCCAGCGCGTCCCGCACCACCAGCTCGAGCGACAGGTCGGGATAGGCGGCCAGGAAGCCGGGCAGGCGCGGCGCCAGCACCACGCGGGCGAACCAGGGGTCGACATTGACCCGCAGGCGGCCGCGCGGCGCCACCGCATCGCCCGCCGCCTCGGCCACCGCGTCCTCCAGCCCGGCCAGCAGCGGCGCCGCCTGGTTCAGCAGGCGCCGGCCCTCATCCGTCAGCGTCACCGCGCGCGGCGTGCGGTCGAAAAGCCGCACCCCGACCCGGGCCTCGAGCCTGGCCACGGCGCGACTGACGCCGGAAGGCGTCAGGCCCAGCGACCGTGCGGCCTGGGCGAAGTTCCCGCACTCCGCCACGGCCGTCAGCACGCCGATGCGGCCCAGAAGGCTGCCGTCGAAGGCCATGATGAGTTTCCGTCACAGCTAAATGGACAAAAAGACACTGGCGGCAAAATTGTGGCGCCTCATATGAGCTACGTCACAGCCGAACGGCACCGACCGGCCCCGGAAGGGGGAGCTGGTATCGACGCCCGCGGCCACTGCCCCGGCTCGCCGGGACGGCGGCACGGCTTGACCAAACGCCCAAGACGATCGTTACGAGGCTTGCTCACCCCGCCCACCCGGCCGGCGGCCCGATCCTGCGGGCCGGCGACGGCGCGTGGACCTGCGTCCGAACGGCACGGAGACCGATCGACGCGGCGGCGGGGGAGCGGCTTCGAGCAGGGCACGGCATGACGCATTCGATCGCGCCCGGCCGGGCCGCCCCTTCCCTGCCGGCGTGGTCGCGCTGGACCGACCTGAAGGATTCCTGGCCGTGGGTATCGTCCGTTTCGCCCTGCGCTATCCCTACACGTTCTATGTCGTCGCGCTGCTGGTCCTGCTTCTCGGCGGCAGCAGCATCGCCGTGACCCCGCGCGACGTGCTGCCGTCGATCAACGTGCCCGTGGTGACGGTGATCTGGCAGTTGACCGGGTTGACGCCGCAGGAGATGGAGCAGCGCGTCACCACCTACAGCGAGTTCTATATCAGCGCCAATGTCGGCAATATCCGCAACATCGAGAGCCAGACGCTGGAAGGGCTGGCGGTCGAGAAGATCTACTTCCAGCCGAATGTGAACATCGACCTGGCGATCAGCCAGATCGTCTCCGCCTCCAACTCCGCCCGGTCCCTGATGCCGGCCGGCATCCAGCCGCCGATCGTGGTGCAGTTCAACGCCACCAGCGTGCCGGTGCTGCAGCTCAGCCTCAGCTCGGACACGCTGAACGAACAGCAGCTCTACGATTACGGCCTGTACCAGATGCGCCAGGCCCTGGCGCCGATCCCCGGCATCACCCTGCCGACCCCGTCGGGCGGCCGCTACCGCGAGATCATCGTCGACCTCGACCCGGACAAGCTGCGCGCCACCGGCCTGACCCCGACCCAGGTGGTCAATGCGGTCAACGCCCAGTCGCTGACCCTGCCGTCGGGCGACGCCAAGCTGGGATCGCAGCAGTTCATCGTCCACCTCAACGCCACGGCGCCGACGGTCGACGCCATCGGCGACGTGCCGGTGCGGCAGGACGGGGCGACCACCGTGTTCCTGCGGGATGTCGCGCATGTCCACAATGGCTGGCAGGTGCAGTCGAACATCGTCCGCTCGAACGACCAGCGCTCGGTGCTGCTGACCATCATCAAGAACGGCGACGCGTCGACCCTGGATGTCGTCAACCGGGTCAAGGCGGCCCTGCCGGCGATCCAGGCCGCGGCGCCGCCGGGGCTGAAGATCGGCCTGCTGTTCGACCAGTCGACCTTCGTCCAGAACTCGATCGACAGCGTGCTGCGCGAAGGCGCCATCGCCGCCGGGCTGACGGCGCTGATGATCCTGGTCTTCCTGGGATCCTGGCGGGCGACGATCGTGGTCATGGTGTCGATCCCGCTGTCGATCCTGACCTCGATCGCGGTGCTGTCGGCGCTGGGCGAAACCCTGAACATCATGACGCTGGGCGGCATGGCGCTGGCCGTCGGCATCCTGGTCGACGACAGCACCGTCACCATCGAGAACACCTACCGCATGCTCGAGGAGCGAAGGCCGTTCGACGAGGCGGTGCTGGAGGGCGCGGCCGGCATCGCCCTGCCGACGCTGATCTCCACCGCTGCGATCTGCTGCGTCTTCGTCGCCGTGTTCTTCATGCAAGGCGCCATCCGCTACATCTTCACGCCGCTGGCCATGGCGGTCGTCTTCGCCATGATCGCGTCCTACTGCTTCTCGCGGACGCTGACGCCGATCATCATCCGGCTGCTGCTGCGCGGCGAACATGGCCGGCGCGAGGCCGGGCAGACCACGCCGCTGACCCGCGCCCATGCGGTGTTCGACCGCGGCTTCAACCGCTTCCGCGACTTCTACGGCTGGATGCTGGCCGGCATCATCCGCCGCCGGGCCGCCACCCTGGGCGTCGCCCTGGCCGTGTTCGCCGGCGCCGGCGTGCTGTTCACGCAGCTGGGGCACGACTTCTTCCCGGCCGTCGATGCCGGGATGATCCAGCTGCATGTCCGGCTGCCGCCGCGCACCCGGATCGAGACCGGCGCCGAGGATTTCAGCCGGATCGAGGCCGAGATCCGGCGCGAGATCCCGCAGCAGGACCTCGGCCTCGTCCTCGACAACATCGGCCTGCCCCAGCGGTCCTATAACCTGGCCTTCACCGACGGAACCACGACCGGCCCGAATGACGGCGTGATCCAGATCCAGCTCAACCCCGGCCACAAGCCGACGGAGGACTATATCCGCGCCCTGCGCCGCCAGTTGCCGGTGCAGTTCCCGGACACGCTGTTCTACGTCCAGCCCTCCGACATCGTGACCCAGGTGCTGAACTTCGGCGTGCCCAGCCCGGTCGACGTCCAGGTCACCGGCCGCGACCGCGCCGGCAACCAGAAGCTGGCCCAGTCCTTGCG
>NZ_JBYRFX010000582.1:0-11674 GCF_057815775.1 Inquilinus sp. | reverse complement strand
GCGGCAGGTCCGCCGAGACTCGCGGCCAAGCCGCCCGCGATGAGGAGAGCCCCGACCCGATGCCTCACGGCCGTGCTCAGATCTCGGCCGCCTCGGCGTTGCGCGGCGCGGCCGGCATGCCGATGGCGTGGTAGCCGGCATCGACATGGTGGATCTCGCCGGTGACGCCTGTCGACAGCGGCCCCAGCAGGTACAGGGCGGCGCCGCCGACCTCGTCGAGGGTGACGTTCTTGCGCAGCGGGCTGTTCTGCTGGTTGAAGCGGAACACGTAGCGGGCATCGCCGATGGCGCTGCCGGCCAGGGTGCGCATCGGCCCGGCCGAGATCGCGTTGACCCGGATCGCCTGCGGGCCCAGGTCGCTGGCCAGGTAGCGCACGCTGGCCTCCAGCGCCGCCTTGGCCACGCCCATGACGTTGTAGTTCGGCATCACGCGTTCGGCGCCGAGATAGGTCAGCGTCAGCAGGCTGCCGCCATTCGGCATGATCGCGGCCGCCCGCTTCGCCAGCGCGGTGAAGGAGTAGCAGCTGATGCGCATGGTGCGCGAAAAGTTGTCGGCCGTGGTGTCGAGGTAACGGCCCTTCAGCTCTTCCTTGTCGGAATAGGCGATGGCGTGGACCAGGAAGTCGATCGACCCCCATTCCTCGCCCAGCCGGTCGAACAGGGCGGCGATCGAGGCTTCGTCCTCGACATCGCACGGGGCCAGGAAGCTGGCGCCGATCGACTGGATCAGCGGTTCGACCCGCTTGCGGAAGGCGTCGCCCTGGTAGGTGAAGGCCAGCTCGGCCCCTTCGCGCGCCAGTGACGAGGCGATGCCCCAGGCGATCGAGTGGTTGTTGGCCACGCCCATGATCAGGCCGCGCTTGCCGGCCATCAGCCCCGTGGTCCGGGTCTCGGTCGAGGTCGTGGTCATGCAGCGTACCGCTTGAAGGCGAGCGTCGCGTTGGTCCCACCGAAGCCGAAGCTGTTGGAGAGGACGGTGGTCAGCCCGGCATTGTCGATCCGTTCCCGCACGATCGGGAAGCCTTCCGCGGCCGGGTCGAGGTTCTCGATATTGGCGCTGGCGGCGATGAAGTCGTGCTTCATCATCAGCAGGCTGTAGATCGCCTCATGCACCCCGGCGGCGCCGAGAGAATGGCCCGACAGCGACTTGGTCGAGCTGATCTTCGGGGCCTTGTCGCCGAACACCTCGCGGATCGCGCCCAGCTCGGTGACGTCGCCGACCGGGGTCGAGGTGCCGTGGGTGTTGATGTAGTCGACCGGCCCTTCGACCGTGGCCAGGGCCTGGCGCATGCAGCGGATGGCACCTTCGCCCGACGGCGCGACCATGTCGTAGCCGTCCGAGGTGGCGCCGTAGCCGACCAGCTCGCCATAGATCTTGGCGCCGCGCGCCTTGGCGTGCTCCAGCTCTTCCAGCACCACCGTGCCGCCGCCGCCGGCGATGATGAAGCCGTCGCGGTCGCGGTCATAGGCGCGGCTGGCGCGTTGCGGCGTGTCGTTGAAGCGCGAGGAGAAGGCGCCCATCGAATCGAACAGCACGGACAGGGTCCAGTGCAGCTCCTCGCCGCCGCCGGCGAAGACGATGTCCTGCTTGCCCCACTGGATCAGCTCGGCGCCGTTGCCGATGCAATGCGCCGAGGTCGAGCAGGCCGAGGAGATCGAGTAGTTGACGCCCTTGATCTTGAACGGCGTCGCCAGTGTCGCCGAATTGGTCGACGACATGCAGCGCGGCACCATGTAGGGGCCGATGCGCTTCGGCCCCTTCTCGCGGGTGATGTCGGCGGCATCGACCTGATTCGAGGTCGACGGGCCGCCCGAACCCATGATCAGGCCGCTGCGCTCGTTCGAGACGTCGCTCTCGTCCAGGCCGGCATCGGCGATGGCCTGGGCCATGGCGATGTAGTTGTAGGCCGCACCCGCGCCCATGAAGCGCAGGATGCGCCGGTCGATGTGGTCGGCGGGGTCGAGCTTGACCGTACCGTGGACATGGCAGCGGAAGCCGAGCTCCTTGTATTCGGGCGCAGCGACCAGCCCCGACCGCCCGTCGCGCAGGCTGGCCGTGACTTCATCCTGATTGTTGCCGATGCTCGAGACGACGCCGAGCCCGGTGACGACTACGCGTCGCATGATCATTCTCCGCCGTTCGTCAGAACGCTTCGGTCGACGTGAACAGGCCGGCCCGCAGATCCTTGGCTTCCATGATCGTCTTGCCGTCCACGGCGACGCTGCCGTCGGCGATGCCCAGCACCAGCTTCCGGTTGATCACGCGCTTCAGGTCAAGCCGGTAGGTCAGGACCTTGGCGCTCGGCAGCACCTGGCCCGTCAGCTTGATTTCGCCGGTTGCCAAGGCCCGGCCACGGCCCGGCGCCCCGGTCCAGCCGAGGAAGAAGCCGAGCAGCTGCCACAGCGCGTCGAGCTCGAGGCAGCCCGGCATCACCGGATCGGATTCGAAATGG
Source organism: Inquilinus sp. (assembly GCF_057815775.1). NCBI lineage: Bacteria > Pseudomonadati > Pseudomonadota > Alphaproteobacteria > Rhodospirillales > Rhodospirillaceae > Inquilinus > Inquilinus sp. Next base: position 9,221 of record NZ_JBYRFX010000582.1, on the reverse strand, counting down.
CAGGCGAAGAACCAGAGGTCCGGCCGGATGTCGAACTCGGCGACGACCTCGCCGCGGCCATGGGCACCGCCCTCGGCGTTGATCGTGGTGATCCGGTCCATCATCAGCATCGGCGGCAGCGGCAGCCGGGCATTGCCCGGCCCGAACAGCTCGCCATGGGCGCAGGACAGCAGGTCTTCGTAAGTGTAGCTCGATTTACCGGTCACGGCCGCGTGGGTGCCTTTATTGTCTCACCGACGGGCGCGACTGTAGCGTTTTTTTATTGGGGCACAAGGTGCCAGTCGCCCCCGGGCGGGACAGATGGGCCCAATGGTCGCGGCGAACAAGGATTGCCTGCGGCCGTCCGGCACCCTAGCTTCGGGGGATCGCAGCCCCTTTTGGCGGAATTGGACGCGCATGACCGTCTGGCGGACGACCCTTCTGGCCTCTTGTCTCGTGGCGGTGGCTGCGCTCCGGCCCCTGGTGGCGGAAGCCGCCAATGACCCGCGCACTGTCTCGGGCGCCTATCTCTCCGGTGCCCATGCGCTGGTGGCGCGGGATCTCGCCAATGCCGGCCGGTTCTTCGGCCAGGTGCTGGACAGCGATCCGGACAATCTCAACCTGTTGCGGCGCAGCTTCACCCTGACCCTCGCCGGTGGCGACGTCGACGGGGCCAGCAAGCTGGCCGCGCGACTGGACACGGCCGACACCACCGACCAGCTGGTGCGGATCACCCTGATCCTGCACGACGTCAAGGTCGGGCAGTGGCGCGCTGCGCTGGATCGCCTGAAGTCGGTCGAGACGGCGGGCACCGCCAAGTCGATCACACCGATCCTCAGCGCCTGGCTCCGGGTCGGTGCCGGCGACGGCAAGGCGGCACTGACCAGCCTCGACCCGCTGCTGAAGGGCGCGCGGCCGGATGCGCTGGGGTCGATCCAGAAGGCGCTGCTGCTCGACTATCTCGGCGATCTCGACGGGGCCGCCAAGGCCTATGAGGCGCTGGGCGACATGGGCAAGACGGCACGGTTGGTCGAAGGGCTGGCCAGCGTCTATCAGCGCCAGGGCCAGCGTGACAAGGCGCGCGACCTCTATCGCGCCTTCACCGAGGACAACAGCGAGAACCTGCTGCTCGAGCCGGCGATCCAGCGCCTGGACAAGGGCGACCGGGCACAGCCGATCATCGGCAGCCCGGCCGAAGGCCTGGCCGAGGCGCTGTTCTACATCGCCAGCGCCGTCAGCCAGGACCCGCAATCCGACGGCGGCGACACCGCGCTGATCTACACCCGCCTCGCGCTGTATCTGCGGCCGGACTTTCCGGTGGCGCAGGTCCTGCTGGGCGACGTGCTGGCTGGGCAGGAGCAGTACCAGAACGCGATCACCGCCTATGAGGCGCTGCCGGACAGCACCCCGGCCGGCTGGATGGCGCGGCTGCGCGAAACCCTCGCCTATGAGGGGCTGCGCGACTTCGACAAGGGCATCGCCCTGGCCTCCGACCTGGTGTCGGAACGGCCGGACAGTCCTGCCGGCTACCTGCGCCTCGGCGACCTCTACCGGGCGAAGGAGGATTTCGCCTCCGCCGTGGTCGCCTATGACGATGCGGCGCGCCGGCAGAAGCGGCTGGAGGAGATCGACTGGACCTTCCTCTATCGCCGCGGCATCGCGCTGGAGCGCAGCGGCCGGTTCGACCGGGCGGAACAGGATCTGCGGCGGGCCATCGGCCTCAACCCGCAGAACGCCAACCTGCTGAACTACCTCGGCTATTCCCTGCTCGACCGCGGCAAGGATCTGAAGGAAGCGGAAGACCTGATCCGCAAGGCCGTCGATCTGACGCCGGATGATGGCTACATCATCGACAGCCTGGGCTGGGTCTATTACCGCACCAACCAGGTCGACAAGGCGGTGGAGACGCTGGAAAAGGCGATTCTGCTGAAGCCCGAGGATCCGACCATCAACGACCATCTCGGCGACGCCTATTGGCGGGCCGGTCGCAAGGTCGAAGCCCGCTTCCAGTGGGAAGCGGCGCTGCGCACCACCGAAGGCGACCCGCCGAAGGACAAGATCCTGGCGAAGCTGGCCAGCGGCCTGCCGGCGGACGCAGCGGCGCCCGTCACCTCGAACTGACATGCGGCCGGATGACGAGGCCTGGGCCGGCATCGCGCCGGCCAAGGTCAATCTCTACCTCCATGTCGTCGGCAAGCGCGACGACGGCTACCACCTGCTCGACAGCCTGGTCGTCTTCGCCGATGTCGGTGACCGGCTGACCCTGGCGCCGGCGGACGCGCCGCGGCTGACTGTCAGCGGCCCGTTCGCGGCGGCCATTCCGCCCGGCGACGACAACCTGGCGCTGCGCGCGGTGCGGCGGCTGGCGGCGGCGACCGGCCGGCCTGACGGCGTCGCCGTCACCCTCGACAAGCAACTGCCGGTCGCGGCCGGCATCGGCGGCGGGTCGGCCGATGCGGCGGCGGTGCTGCGCGGCCTCGCCGCCCTGTGGGATCTGGCGCCGGACGATCCCCGGCTGCGGCAGGTCGCGGCCGGGCTCGGCGCCGACGTGCCGGTTTGCCTGGACGGCCGCACCGCCTGGCTGGGCGGCATCGGCGAACGGCTCGACCCTGGCCCCGACCTCGCCGGCGTGCCGATCCTGCTGGTCAATCCCGGCGCGCCGCTGTCGACCCCGGACGTGTTCCGTGCCCGAAGCGGGGCGTTCTCGCCGGAGGCGCGTTTTGCCCTGGCCGAACCCGACCTCGACCGTCTCTGCGATCTCCTGGCCGACCGCCGGAACGACCTGGCGGAGGCCGCGACCACCCTCGTGCCCGTCGTCGCCGAGGTGCTGGCGGTGCTGGCGGCGCAGCCCGGCTGCCGGCTGGCCCGCATGTCGGGCAGCGGCGCCACCTGCTTCGGCCTGTTCGCATCGCCTGCCGCGGCGCAGGCGGCGGAAGCCGTGCTGGCGGCCCGCGGCTGGTGGGCTGCGGCGGCGGCCCTGCTCTGACCGCGCGGCGCATTGGCGCTGGGCGGCCGGGGTCCGGGCTGGTATGAAGCGCGGTCGCGCGGACTGGATCGCCTGATCCACAGATCGCCCGATCCATAGATCGACAGGGTTGCGGTGGGCCGGTCCGGCCGGCCGCTGGGAATTCGGATGACCGACGCCTCTACCGCCGCGAAACCCCGGCCCGGATCCGCAGAATCCGCCGGAGGACTGCGGTTCGACACCCCCGACGGGGCCGTGCTGTGGCTGATCCTGCTGGGCGGGCTGCTGCGGCTCGCTCTGTCCTGGGCGATCGGCTACGGCAACGGCGAATCCTACTACATCGCGACGGCGCGGTTCTTCGCCCTCAGCTATTTCGACCAGCCGCCGCTGTTCCTGTGGCTGACCCATGCGATGATCGGGCTGGGCGATGCCGAGCTGTGGCTGCGGCTGCCCTATGTCCTGATGTTCGCGGTCTCGACCTGGGTGATGTACCGGCTGGGCGCCTTCCTGTTCGGGGCCTGGGCGGGGGTGTGGGCGGCGCTGCTGCTGAACCTGTCGGCCCTGTTCTTCGTCAGCGTCGGCAGCTGGGTGCAGCCGGACGGGCCACTGTTCCTGTTCCTGCTGGCCGCGACCTACTGCACCGCCCGCGTGGTGGTGCCGGAGCCGGACAGCCTGTCGCCCCGTGCCGCCTGGGGCTGGTGGCTGGCCACCGGCATCTGCTTCGGCCTGGCGCTGCTGTCGAAATACCATGCCATGCTGATCATGGCCGGCCTCCTGGTGTTCCTGCTGACCACCAAGGGCCGCCGTGCCTGGCTGGCCCGGCCGGCGCCCTGGATCGCCGTGCTGATCGCGCTGGCGATCTTCGCCCCGGTGGTGATCTGGAACGCCGAGAACCAATGGGTGTCGTTCCTGTTCCAGAGCGGTCGCAGCGGCAGCGGCCGGGTGCGGCTGGACTGGCTGGGGCAGAACATCGGCGGCCAGGCGATCTGGCTCTTGCCCTGGATCTGGCTGCCGATGATCTGGGTGTTCATCGCCGGGCTGAGACGCGGGCCGAAGGATCTGCGCAGCTGGTTCCTGTGCAGCCTGGGCATCATCCCGATCGTGCTGTTCACCGCCGTCGCCGCCTGGGCCAAGGTCGGCGCGCATTTCCATTGGCAGGCCCCCGGCTACCTCATGCTGTTCCCGCTGCTCGGCGCCGCCGTGGCCCGGCGGCTGGGTGCCGGGGCCGAGGCCGGCCCGGCCAAGGTCACCCGGATCTGGCTGAAGGCGTCGACGATCGGCACCGTGCTGGTCCTGGTCATCCTCGGCAGCCACGCGGCGACCGGCTGGATGCGGATCGTGCCGGGCCTGCACGCCGACCAGATCTGGGACCCGACGCTGGAAGGGCTGGACTGGACGGATCTGCGGCCGGCGGCGGAGGAGCGGGGCTGGTACCGCCAGCCCGGCCTGTTCATCGTCGGCACCCAATGGCACCAGGCCGGCAAGATCGACGTCCAGCTCGGCGACCGGCTGCCGGTGCTGTGCCTGTGCCACGACCCGCGCAACCTCGCCTTCGGCTGGAACCAGATGGAGTTCGCCGGCCGCGACGCCGTCATCATCGGCCAGGACGAGTTCCTCAAGGAGTTCGACAAGAACTGGCGGCCCTATTTCGCCTCGGTCGAGCCGCAGCCGGATATCGTCATCCACCGCGGCGGCCGGCCCGAACTGACCCTGCGCGTCTTCACCGCGCGCGGCTTCAAGGCGCCCTATCCGATGCCGCTCCCGCCGAAGGCGGCAATCGCCGCCGCGCCAAAGGCGGCGAACTGACATGACCACGCCGAAGGCTGATTGACGTGATGCGGTACGAACTCGCGATCGTGGTGCCGACGCTGAACGAGGTCGGCAATGTCGGGCGCCTGGTCGAGCTGCTGGACGGGGCGCTGGCCGGCATCGCCTGGGAAGTGATCTTCGTCGACGATGATTCGACCGACGGCACCGCCGAGGCGGTGTACCGGATCGCCGAGACCCGCGACAATGTCCGCTGCCTCAAGCGCATCGGCCGGCGCGGCCTGTCCTCGGCCTCGATCGAAGGCATGATGGCGACCGGAGCACCGTTTCTCGCCGTCATGGACGCCGATCTGCAGCATGACGAGACGCTGCTGCCGCGCATGCTGGCACAGCTGAAGGCGGACAAGCTGGACATTATCGTCGCCAGCCGGTTCCTGCCCGGCAGCGACCTCGGCAGCTTCTCGGAACGGCGCGAGCGGATCTCCGGTCTGGGCATCCGCCTTGCAAAGATGGTGGTGCCATCCGATCTGACCGATCCGCTCAGCGGCTTCTTCATGCTGCGCCGGCCGCTGATCGAGGAGGTGGCCGACCGGCTGAACGGGCAGGGCTTCAAGATCCTGCTGGACATCTTCGCCTCGGCGAAGCGCCCGCTGCGCTTCGCCGAACTGCCCTTCGTCTTCCGCAGCCGGCACAGCGGCGAAAGCAAGCTGGACTTCGCCGTAAGCCTGGAATTCCTGATGCTGATCTTCGACAAGCTGCTCGGCGGCGCGGTCCCGGCCCGCTTCATCCTGTTCGTCATGGTCGGGCTGTCGGGCGTGGCGGTGCAGCTGTCGCTGGTCGGGCTGTTCCTGCACGTCTTCGGCTGGGAGTTCTACTGGTCGCAGGCCGCGGCGACGGTGGTGGCCATGTCCACCAATTTCGTGTTGAACAACCGCATCACCTATCGCGACAAGCAGCTGCGCGGCCGCGACTTCGCCCGGGGGCTGCTGTCATTCTACGCCGCCTGCGCCATCGGCTTCCTGATCAGCCTGCAGGTGTCGGAGTTCCTGTTCGAACGCCACCTGCCCTGGGCGCTGGCCAGCTTCCTCGGCGCCGCCCTGTCCTCGGTCTGGAACTTCGGCGTGACCTCGACCTTCACCTGGAGCAAGAAGCACCGCACCCGGCCGCAGGGCGCCGGGGAGTAGGGGCGCCGGCCCGCGCCCCGAATTCACCGAAAGGCCGGGTTCAGCACAGCGCCGGCTCGGGCTGGAGCTGGAACGACCGGAACAACTCGCCGACGCTGCGGGTGCCGGTCTCGACCAGGTCGAAGCGGCGGCCGAAGCGGATCCAGTCGACCATCAGCCCGACCATCAGGCAGGTCACCGTGCTGGCCGCCACATCCGGCGGCCAGGCCAGGCTCAGCCGGCCGGTTTCCTGGGCCAGGGTGAAGGCCCGGCTCATGGTCGCGCGCATGTGGTCGTGCGCCTCGCGCTGCCGGGCCAGCGCCGCCAGCATCTCGCCGACATATTCGCAGCGACAGGTCAGGATGGTGAAGACGCGCTGGCGCTGCTCGTCCTCGGTCAGCACCACGAAGGATTCGACCATGGCCTGCTCGATCATGGTCAGCGGGTCGGGGTGGCCGTCCGCCATCGCCCGCTCGACCATGTCCTCCGCCGGCAGCTTCACCCGCTCGTGCAGCGCCTCGAACAGCTCGACCTTGTTCTTGAAGTGCCAGTAGATGGCGCCTCGGGTGACGCCGGCCTCGTTGGCGATGTGCTCCAGCGACGTGCGCGACACGCCATCGATGAAAAACAGGCGTTCCGCCGCGTCGAGAATTTTCTGCCGGGTCTCTTCCGCCTCGGCCTTGGTGCGACGAGCCATCATGCGCCTCCTTGGTTTCTTATTTCTCTGTTTACATACGTCCAAGCATGTATATAAATCGACCCCGCCGCCGCACCGCCCAGTCTACTAGCGTTGTGCACTGCAAAAACTCCGGCGGTTCGGAAGGGGATCTCATGACCAAGACCATCGCCGATCCGGGCCATCACCCGGTGTGGTCCCGCCCGTCCCCGGGACGGATTTCGCGCGCCGCCGGATAGGACTCCGCGCGCCCGCCGCAGCCATCTGGCATTGCGTTTGTAATAAAATGCGGGCAACCTGCGGGGCATTGACGTCATGTGCGGCGGGGCTCGGGTGGGCGCATCAGGGACGAAGTCTGCGTCCCTTATACATACATTCTGGAATGTATGTAAAGCATTCCCGTGTTGCCGCGCATGGTCAGACGGTGTTGTGCAGCGCAAAAAATCTGCAAACGAGGATGCGGTCACCTTGATCAAGAACCCCCTTCTTCGCGCTGTCGCGCTGGCCGCCGTCGTTGCAGCAGCCCCCCTGCTCGTATCTTGCAACGAAAACACCGGTGAAGCCCAGGCCCAGACGCCGGCGGCCCCGCCGCCGCCGGAGGTGACCGTGCAGGAGATCGTGTCCGCGCCCGTGCCCCTGACCTACACCTATGCGGGCCGCGTCTCCGCCTATCGCGAGATCGAGGTGCGGGCCCGGGTCGGCGGCATCCTGCTGAAGCGCGACTACACCGAAGGCGCGCGGGTGGCGGAAGGGCAGGAGCTGCTGCTGATCGATCCGGCGACCTACCAGGCCGAGGTGGCGCGCAGCCAGGCCCAGTTGCAGCAGGCGCAGGCCCAGCTGGAAAACAATCGCGTCAACGCCGATCGCTCCTCCAAGCTGTTCGCCACCCGCGCCGGCTCGGCCAAGGACCGGGACGACGCCGCGGCGCAGGTGCGGACCGACGAGGCGGCGGTGGCCGCTGCCCAGGCGCAGCTGAAGACCGCACAGCTCAATCTCGACTACACCACGGTGAAGGCGCCGCTCGGCGGCATGACCAGCATCGAGGCGGTGCCGGAGGGCAGCCTGATCAGCGCCAACGGCCTGCTGACCCGGATTACCCAGCTCGACCCGGCCTATGTCAGCTTCTCCTTCGGCGATGCCGATTTCGCCGAGATCCGCCGGCTGCTCGACGACGGCAAGGCCGACGGCCCGCAGGACCGCCGCTTCCCGGTGACGGTGAAGCTGGGCGACGGCCGGGTCTACGACCAGGGCGGCGCCATCAACTTCACCGACAGCATCGTCGACAACCAGACCGGCACGATCCGGGCGCGGGCGGTGCTGCCGAACGGCCAGGGCCTGCTGATGCCGAACCAGTTCGTCCGGGTCACGGTCAGCGGCCTGACCCTGAAGCAGGGAGTCGTGGTCCCCCAGGTCGCGGTGATGCAGGGTCCGCAGGGGCCGTTCGTCTATGCCCTGGGCGAGGGCGACAAGGCCGAGGTCAAGCCGGTCACGCTGGGGCGTGAGGTCAAGGATGGCTGGCTGGTCGAAAGCGGGCTGGCCGCCGGCGACCGCATCATCACCGAAGGCGTGATCAAGGTCCGGCCCGGCAGCCCGGTGCGGCCGTCGGTCGCCAAGGTGGCGCAGGCCGCGCCGTGATCTCGCGCTTCTTCATCGACCGGCCGGTCTTCGCCGCGGTTCTCTCGATCGTCATCACCCTGGCCGGGCTGATGTCGATGCGGGCGCTGCCGATCGCGCAATACCCCAACATCGTGCCGCCCGAGGTTTCGGTGTCGGCCTCCTATTCCGGCGCCAGCGCCGAAACCGTGGCCCAGACCGTCGCCGCCCCGCTGGAGCAGCAGATCAACGGCGTCGACGACATGCTGTACATGCGGTCGACGAACACCGGCGACGGCACGATGACGCTGACCGTCACCTTCAAGATCGGCACCAACCCCGACCAGGCGACGATCAACGTCAACAACCGGGTGCAGCGCGTGCTGCCGACCCTGCCGCAGGAGGTGCAGCGCACCGGCGTCCGGGTCGACAAGAAGTCGAGCTCGATCCTGCAAGCCGTGATCCTGCTGGACCCGACCGGGCAGTACAGCCCGATCTACCTGAACAACTACGCGCTCTTGAACGTCATCGATGACCTCAAGCGCGTGCCCGGCGTCGGCGACGCCTCGCTGTTCGGCGCCGGCAAGGACTATTCGATGCGGATCTGGCTGCGGCCGGACAAGCTGGCGCAGTACAGCCTGACGCCCAGCGACGTGTCCGCTGCGATCCAGGAACAGAACGCCCAGTTCGCCGCCGGCCGCTTCGGCGAGGAGCCGGATGCCGAGGGCGCCTACACCTATTCGGCGACGACCGACGGCCGCCTGCCCGACGCCGCGGCGTTCGAGAACATCATCCTGCGCTCCGACAGCAACGCGGCGACGCTGCGGCTGAAGGACGTGGCGCGGGTCGAACTCGGCGCCCAGGCCTACAACTCCCAGGCCAATTACAACGGCAAGCCGGCCGCCGCGATCGGCATCTACCTGCAGCCTGGCGCCAATGCGCTGGAGACGGCGGAGGGCGTGAAGGCCCGGATGGAGGAGCTGAAGCAGAGCTTCCCCGACGGCATCACCTATGCCGTGCCTTACGACACCACCAAATTCGTCCAGGTCTCGATCGACGAGGTGATCAAGACCTTCAT
>NZ_JBYRFX010000581.1:0-12505 GCF_057815775.1 Inquilinus sp. | reverse complement strand
GGACGTAGAGGTCCGCTGCGCTCCGGTGCTCAAAACCACCACCAGCCGACTCACGCCAACACGTTTCCAGACGGGCTCTCGGCCCGATACCGGGCACCCCGCGTCACTTCCGGATCGGAGGCTCGCAAGGGCCGGGCGGGGTGTCAAGCGCGCCCGGCCGGCCCTGGCATATCGGCCGCAGTCTACCGACCCTTCACCATGACCACCCAGGCCTCGTCCGCCCGCGACCCGGCCGCTTTCTCGTGCCGCCTGTCCAAAGCCCTGGTCTGCAGACTCGCGGTCTGATTTTTGTGTGCCTCTCCCGCTTGCGGGAGAGGCAACGCGTTATCGCAGTAGTATTATCCACAGCGCTTGTTCATGATACGTTCCGTAGACAAGGTGCAATCCCATCAGACGCCGGAGGCCCCGGCCGCTCCCAAGGACGAGCGGGCCGGGCGGATGCTCGACCGGATGGCTGACATGGTGATGGAGCGGGTGGAGGCGCTGCACGCCGCGTCCCTGCAGGCGATCCGCGATCGCGCCGCCGCCGCCACACCCTGGCACTGCAGGCCCATTTCGCCCGCCAGGACCGGGAGGCGACCGACAAGGAAGCTGCCGGCGCCCGGGCCCGCGCCGCGGAGAAGACGGAACGCCGCACCCGGGTGGCGCGCGTGGTCGCCCATTCGATCTGCTCCGACCAGAACCTCGATTTCCGGACCTCCGCCCATCTCGCCCACGGGATGTGGGAGCAGTTGATCGAGACCCGCGAGATCGACGAGGCGCTGGCGCTCGCCGAGCATCCGATCGAGGAGATCGTGCTGCGGCTGTGCCGCGACATCGGGGTGAAGCCGGAACTGGTGCTGCTGCTGGACCCGGATGGGCCGGACGCGCGCAAGCCAGCCCAGCGCTATGCCAACGAGGGCTGGCTGCCGGACGAAGCGGACGATGTCGACGAGTGGTGGCCCCATGAGGGCCCGGACAAGGGCCGCTACTGGTATCGCACCTGCAGCCTGAAGCACCCGCACATCGTCACCGGCTGGTACGACATGGCTGGCTTCAACAACCCGATCGAGGGCCTGCCCTGGGACCAGCCGCCGGACACGGGGTGAACCGCAGGCGTAGGTTGGGTTCGCATGGCGAACCCAACACCCCGCAGCCCGCACCAAACGTTGGGTTCGCAAGCGCGAACCCAACCTACGAAGTCCATCGTAGCGAAGCGATCCAGGGCAGTGCCGCTGGATGCTTCGCTGCGCTTGCCATGACGGTGTCGGGGACCCTTCAGCCATTCCAAACCCCGTCATCCCCGCGAAAGCGGGGATCTCGTCGCGCGCCGATCGGGGAGATTCTCGCTTTCGCGGGAATGACGGCCAAGGGATGGGAAAGCGGTTCCGAAAAGCCTCTGCCGGGCGCGCGCCCGCCCGCTCAGGTCGTGATCGCGAAGATCGGCTGCGGGTCGGCCAGACCGCGGATCGGGTGCGCGCCCAGCGGATCGGTGGCCCCGGCCCAGGCCTGCCGGAATGACTCGGAGCATACCACCGGCCGGTCGAGCTGCTTGGCCAGGCCTTCCAGCCGGCTGGTCAGGTTGACGGCGGGGCCGAGCACGGTGAAGTCCAGCCGGTCGGGGCTGCCGATGTTGCCGTACATCACCGGCCCGAGATGCAGCGCCGCGGCGAAGGCCACGGGATCGGGCCCGGCGGCCAGGCCCTGGTGGATCACCCGCACCGCGCCGATTGCGGCCTCGCAGGCGGCCGCGGCAGTGCCGGCCTGCTCGACCGGGAAGATTGCCAGCACGCCGTCGCCGAGGAATTTCAGCACGTCGCCGCCGCGGTCGACGATGGCTTGGGCGACGGTCTCGAAATAGCGGTCCAGCACGGCCAGCACCGCGGCCGAATTCAGGCGCTCGGACAGGGCGGTGAAGCCGCGCATGTCGACGAACAGGATGGCGGCATCGACCGCGACGACATCGCCGCGGCGGATCGCGCCGGCCGCCACACGGTCGGCCGGGCCGACGCCCAGATAGGTGCGCAGCAGGCTGGCGGCGGACCGGCGCATGGCGGTCGGCTCCATCGCCGCCGCCAGCGGATGGCGCAGCCGCTCCAGCAGCGCCACCTCGCCCGCAGCGAAGCCGCCGGGGCGGTCGGTGACGAAGCTGGCCACCTGCACCGTCTCGTTGCCATAGACCACCGGCACCGCGACATAGTCGGTGCCGCCGGCCTGGGCCAGCTCATGGAAGATGGCGTGGTCGTCCGGCCCCAGCCCGGTCAGCGGACGGTGCAGCGGCTGGCGGCTCTCCAGCACGGCTTGGTAGGGGCTGCCGAGGAAGGCGCTGGTGGCCAGCACCTTGCGGTCGATGACGAAGTCCTCGCCGCCCTTGGCCGTGGTCCACACCACGCCCCAGGCGGTCAGCAGCGGATGGGTGATGCTCTGGCCCACCCGCACGCGCTGCAGCGGCAGACCGGCGGCGATCAGGCGGCGGCAGAAGCCGTCGACCAGCGCCACCGGGTCGGCCAGCAGCCGGCCTTCGGCCACCAGCCAGTCCGCGACATCCCGGCCGCCATCTGGCCTGCCGCCCTCCGCCACCGCCATCGCGTCCCCTTCGGTCAGCGTGTCCGGCAGATCAGCCGCCGGCCCGCTGGCGCATGGCCTGCAGCAGCCCGTCGATGCTGCCGCCGTTCTGCGAGATCACCGATGCGAATTCGTCGCGCTGGGTCACGCTCATGCTGACGCGGGCGACGATGACGTCGACCACCTTGAAGGTGCTGCCGGCCGCGCGCACCCGCCAGTCGACCTGGATCGGCGGGCCGTCCTTCTGCCGGATCTCGGTGTTCACGAGCGTATCGCCGCCACTGCCGACCGGGCGGGTGCCCTTCACCACCAGGGTCTCGCCCTGGTAGTTCTGGAACCGGCGCGAATAGGTGTCCACGATCATCGCCTCGAACAGCTGCATGTAGTCCTGCTGCTGTTGCGGGCTGGCGCTGTTCCAGTAGCGGCCCAGCACGAAGCGGCCGATGGTTGGCAGGTCGAAGCCTTCGTTCAGGATCCGGGTGAACTCCGCCTTGCCCTGCGGCGTGCCGGCGCCGCCGGTCTGGAGGATGCCGATCGCCCGCTTGGCCATGTCGTCGATGAAGGCGCCGGCGGCGTCGGTCTGCGCCGATGCCGGGCGTGGCAGCCCGGTCAGCAGCAGCGATGCCGTCATCAGGGCGCCCGCGGTCAGCACCGTCCGTCTGTTGATCATGTCTGAACCTTTGTTCGTTCTGGGATGTCGAAACCCTTCCGCCCCCGGCCCTGGAACCGAGGCCCCCGCGGAAGGACTGGAGATTATAGCGGAATCCGGGCGCGGGTCATGCGGCAAGCTGGCCGAGCCGCAGCGGGGCCGGATTGCGCTGCGGTCGCGGCCCCGATCGCCACCCCGATCGCCGCTAGTCCTTGCGGCGACGCCCCTGCAGGATCGGCAGGGCGCCGACGGCGACGCCCACCACCAGCGCCGCCAGGGCGATCTTCGGCGCGGCCTTGGCGGCCGACAGGCCCAGCCCGGCGGCAATGCCCTCCAGCCCAGCGGTGGCCGCGGCAGGCGATGCCGCTGTCACAGGTGCGCGACGCCGGCGCGGGCCACGGCCGGCCAGCACGCCGATCAGGGCAAGCACGGCGCCGAGGCCCAGCGCGATGAGCCCGACGACCAGGGCGGCGCCGGCCGGCCCGAGATCCGGCAGCAGCAGGTAGAATCCCGACCACGCCAGCAGCACCAGCGCAATCACCGCCAGCACGAAGGCGATCAGGAACAGCCCTGCCGCGATGCAGGCCCGCCGCAGTGCCTGGCCGAGCCGGAGGCGCTGGCGGGCGGCCAGGGCGCCGAGCAGCGCGCCGCCGATATCCATGATCTTGCCCGCCTCAGCGATCCAGCAGCTTGCCGATCACGAGACCGACACCGAAGGCGACGAGGATGCTGGTGAAGGGATTCTGCTCGATCCGCTCCTCCAGCGCCGCGATGCCTTCCTCGCCCTGCGTCCGCGCGCTTTCGGCGAAGCGCTGGGCGCGGTCCTTGGCCGCATGGGCGGCCTCGTTCAGCTTGGCGCCGCCGGCCTTGGCCTCGGCCGCCGCGGCCTCGCCCAGCGTGCGGGACAGCGAGGCGATGTCGTCGCGGATCTTGCCGAGATCGGCGCGGAGGGTGTCGAGCTCCTGGTCCAGGTTCCGCGTGGCCATGTCGTCTCCTCGATAGCATCGGCCCGCCGCAAGGCTCCGCCCGGGACGGGGGAGCCATGGCATGGCCATGGCATGGAAAAGGGGACGAACGGCGACGCCCGTCCCCATCTCGATGACTCAATAGACGCCGTGCGCGCCGGTGTCCGCATCAATTGATGCGGACACCGGCAATCCAGAGGGTGGCTGACGCACGAACCCGGCGTCAGCCCAACCCTTGGATCACCCGGTGGTGGTGCTGCTTAGCAGCGCCCGACCTGGTGGCAGTTGGTGGCCGCGCCGCCAACGGCGCCGACGGCGCCGCCGATCAGGGCGCCCGTGCCGATGTTGCCGCCGGTGATCGCCGAGATACCGGCGCCGGCGCCGGCGCCGAGCGCGCCGCCGGTCAGGGCGCGCGTGCCCGTGTCACGCCCGCAGGCCGCGAGCGCCAAAGTGGCCGCGAGCACGATCATGGTTGGTTTCAGCATTGTCGTCTCCATCCTCAAGCGCCGGTTAAAGCCGGGCACTTCACCATTGAAAAACGGGCGGCCTACAACTTTGTTCCACACCGTTGATGTGCGACTTACCGGGCCAGGGTGGCATTTCGATGGCTTGTGCCCTAGAACGCGACGGTATTCCCACCATGCCGTGCTGTTCAGATACGGGACCGGGCCCCACCGGATCGCCGGTCCGGCCTGCGGCGAGCGGCGGGTTGCGGTCGCCGGCCTGTCGCATCAGGATGGCCGGCGCCGGGTCGGTCCGGATGGAATGGAGTTGGGACAGGCATGCGGTCGAGCTTTGCGATCCGGAGCGGTGTGAGCCACCGATGACCCCCACCCGATGACTGGCGGACACCGGCCGCGATGAACCTGCTGTCCCGCCTGTTCCTGCTGGTCGCCCTGGCGGTCGCCCCCGGCATCGCGCTGCAGGGCTACAACGAATATGTGCTGCGCATCGCCCGGACCAACGAGATCCAGGACGATGCCATCCGCCTGGCCGGGGTGGCGGCCGGAGCGCAGTTCCGCATCGTCGACGGGGTGCGCCAGCTGCTGGCGGCCATGGCCCGGGTGCCGGCGATACGCGAAGGCCAGGGCGGCCGCTGCACCGAGGTGGTGGACGACCTGCGGTCGGAGGTGCCGAGCCTGACCGCCATCGCGGTGGTCGATGCCGACGGCAACCTGCTGTGCGGCGCCAACCACACGGCGGCGATCTCGACCTCCGTCGGCCACCAGGGCTTCTTCCAGCGGGCGCGGGAGATCCGCGGTTTCGCCGTTGGCGGCTTCGCCACCACCGACGCGGTCGGCGAGAAGGTGCTGCACGTCGCCTACCCGATCTTCGAAGGCGACGTGTTCCAGGGCGCGGTGGTCGCGGCGCTCAGCGTCGACGCCATGGCCGCGGCGATCAACATCGACACCGAATCGCGCAACGCCGTCATCACCATCACCGACCGGGCCGGCGTGGTGATGTCGCGGCTGCCGGGGCCGGACAATGCCTGGGTCGGCAAGCAGGTGCCGGAACCGTTCCTCGACCTGCTGGCCTCACCGCAGGCCGGGTCGGTCACGACGGGCGCGCTCGACAGCACGGTGCGGATCTACGGCTATGTGCCGATGCGGTCGGAGGATCTCGACCTGTTCGTCCTGGTCGGCATCGATCGCGCCGCGGCCTTCGCCACCATCGATGCGGCGACCCAGCGCGGCATCGCCATGATCGTCGCCGGCCTGCTGGTCTCGCTCGCCGCTGCGGGCATCGGCGGACGGCTGTTCCTGCTGCGGCCGATCGACCGGTTGCTGTCGGCCACCCGGGAATGGCGGCGCGGCAATCTCAGCGCCCGGGTCCAGCTGCGCCGCGGCGGCGGCGAGATCAGCCATCTCGGCGCCGCCTTCGACACCATGGCCGAGAAGATCGAGGAGAACCTGAAGCAGAAGGATCTGCTGCTGCGCGAGATCAATCATCGCGTGATGAACAGCTTCCAGCTGCTGTCCAGCCTGTTCGGGCTGCAGGCGCGCCGGGCGAAGACGCCGGAGGCGAAGCAGGCGCTGGCCGAGGCGAACGACCGGATCCAGGCGCTGGCCATCGTCCACCGCCGGCTCTACGCCAATGTCTCGGTCGACCGGGTCGAGGTGAAGGACTATCTGACCGGGCTGTGCGATGACCTGTCGCGCGCGCTGCTGCCGGAGAATGGCGGCAAGGTGATCGCGGTCGAGGCCACGGCGGGCGAATTGCCGCCGTCGCAGATCGTGCCGCTTGGCCTGATCGTCAACGAGCTGGTCACCAACGCCGTGAAATACGCCTTCCCGGATCGGCGCGAGGGGCGGGTGATCATCGGCTTCCAGCCGCGGGGGGAAGGCGGCTTTCGCCTGACCGTGGCCGATGACGGTGTCGGCCTGCCGGAGGGTAAGCCGCCGGCCCATGGCAGCGGCCTCGGCATGATGGTGCTGCAGGCGCAGGTGCGGCAGCTGGATGCCGCCATCGACATCGCCAGCAGCCCGGCCGGGGCGCGCTTCACCATCGACATTCCGCCGGTGCGCGACCCCGAGGCCTGACGCGGCCGGGAGAGTCTTCGGAAGGCTTTACTGTCCGGGGGACCGGATCATGGTCTTGATCGGGCCGCGGGGATTGCCCGACATCTCCGCGATCTTGCGGTCCTGCGCCTCGATGAAGGCCCGGGCCGGCGCGTCGCCGTCCAGCCCGTCTGCATCGGCGCGGGGCACCTTGCGGTTCGAGCTCAGGGTGCCGTCCTGGTAGATGATGTTGAACAGCACGAAGGCGCTGTCATTCGTTTGTTTCTTCTTGGGCATAGCCGGTCTCCGGTCACGGTACGGGTCAGGACGGCTTGGGTTCGCCGTCCGGCGGGACGACGTCGCCATCCTGGTCCTGGTCGGTCTCACCGTCCGGGGCTGCATCGCCGTCCTGGGGGGCGTCGCCTTCGATGCCGGACTTGCGGTCGGCAGCCTCTTTCTCGCGGCGCTCCTGCTTTTCCTTCTTCTTCGCTTCCTTGGCCCGGTTGCGCTCGCTGCGCTGCTGATTGTAATTGGGCTTGAATGGCATATCGGCCCTCCGTCCTGTCACAGACCGGGCCCGTGGCAGATCTGGCGCCGCGGGCCTTGCTCAAAGAAAAGAAGCGCCCGGAAGCTCCGGGCGCTTCTCATGGCATTCCGTCGAAAGACTTAGACGGTCTTCAGGTTTTCCGCCGAGGTCTTGTTGCGCTTCGGATCGCGCTGCTCCTCGTAGGAGATCTGCTGGCCTTCGTTCAGGCCACGCAGGCCGGCGCGCTCGACAGCCGAGATGTGGACGAAAACGTCCTGGCCGCCGTCAGCCGGCTGAATGAACCCGAAACCCTTGGTGCTGTTGAACCACTTCACGGTGCCGATGGGCATCGCTTGCCTCCCTGGGCATAAAATCGCACCACGCAGGATTGCGCGGCGCATCAGACGGTTGCCGGGAAAGGCAGCGAAATTCCCTGCTGCAAAGCAATTGCAGGCCGGTGGTTCGCACCAGAATGACAGTTGCAACATGGGGGACCGCCGTCGCGATGGCAAGGACAAGTCGTAAACCGGCCCGGGCGGGGCGCCCGATCAGGCCGGCGGGATGCCCGCGGTGGCCAGGAATGTCGCCAGCGCCGGGTTCAGGTTTCCGCTGCGCCAGACGATGACATGGTCGATCGACGGCGCGTCCTCCAGCGGCCGGAACACGACGCTGGCGACGCCCAGCGCGCTCATGCATTCCGGCACCAGCGCCAGGCCCAGCTCCTCGGCCACCAGCTTGACGATGGTCTGCTGCATCTGGGTTTCCAGCCGGATGGTCGGCAGGAAGCCGGCGCTGCGGCAATAGCGGGCGATCGCGTCGCGCAGGGTCGGCGCCACATCCACCGGGGTGGCGATCAGCGGCACGCCTTCCAGGTCCCGGGCGCCCAGCCGGTCCCGCGCGGCGAGCGGATGCGCCGCCGGCAGCGCCGCGCACAGGCTCTCGCTGTGGATCGGCCGCACCTCCAGCCCGCGCACCGGCCCCGGCGGGAACAGGATGCCGGCATCGAAGCGGCCGGCCAGCACTTCATCGACCAGCGTGCTCGGCATCGCCTCCCGCAGCTTGAGATCGATGCCGGGATAGGCGGTGACGTAGCGCCGCGCCAGGCCGGGCACAACGGTGAAGGCGGCGTGCATCATGAAGCCGACCGACAGCTCGCCCAGCTCGCCGCGGTCGGCCAGCCTGGCGTTGCGGCAGGCCTGGTCGAAGGCGGCCAGCACGGCCCGTGAATCCTCCAGGAAGCGCTGGCCCGCCCGGGTCAGCACCGCCTGGCGGGAATGGCGCTCCAGCAGGCGGACGCCGAGCTCCTGCTCCAGTGCCGCGATCTGCCGGCTCAGCGGTGGCTGGGTCAGGTGCAGCCGTTCGGCGGCGCGGCCGAAATGCAGCGTCTCGGCCAGCACCACGAAATACCGCATCTGCCGGATGTCGATCATGATACCGAACCGGTATTGATAGGGCCCTCACTATGCATTGGATCATATCGGCCGGCGGGAGGATACCGAAGCGCCCTCGATAGTCCCCCGATCGGTCCCGTCCATGCTGTCGCCCTTCCTGGTCGTGCTGCCCATCTTCGCGTTGATCTTCGCCGGCTGGCTGGTGCGGCGGCTCGGCGTGCTCGGGCCGCATGCGACGACCGAGCTGAACCGCTTCGTCGTCTACCTCGCGCTGCCGGCCCTGCTGTTCGACATCATGGCCCACACCCAATGGGCCGCGCTGTGGCAGCCCGGCTTCATCGCCGTGTTCGGCCTCAGCAGCGCAGTCGCCTTCGGGCTGACCCTCGCCATCCGGCTGCGCGGCGGGCTGCATCTGGCGGATGCGGCGATCGACGGCCTCAACGCCGGCTATGCCAACACCGGCTTCCTCGGCTTTCCGCTGGCCCTGGCCGCGCTGGGCGGCGACTCCCTGGCGCCGACGACGATCGCGTCGATCATCACGGTCTGCGTCGTCTTCGCCGCGGCCATCATCCTGATCGAGATCGGACTGCAGACGGAAACGCGCCGGGCCCATCTGGCGATGAAGATCCTGCGGTCGCTGCTGCGCAACCCGCTGCTGGTCGCCCCGGCGCTGGGTGCGCTGGTGCCGCTGTCCGGCCTGGCCGTGCCGGTGCCGGCCGAGACCTTCCTGAAGCTGCTGGCCGGCGCGTCCTCACCCTGCGCGCTGGTGGCGCTGGGCCTGTTCCTGGGCGAGAAGCGCGTGACGGACCAGCGCGACACCGCCGCGACCACGCTCCTGGTCGTGATCAAGCTGGTGCTGCAGCCGGCGGTGGCCTGGGGGCTGGCGATGCTGTTCCGCCTGCCGCCCCTGCTGACCCACACCGCCGTGCTGCTGGCCGCCCTGCCGACCGGCACCGGCCCGTTCATGCTGGCCGAGTTCTACCGCCGCGAGGCGACGGTGACGGCCAAGGTCATCCTGGTCTCGACCGTCGTCTCGCTGCTCACGGTCTCCGGCTATCTCGCGACGGCCGGCTAACGCGCCGATCCCTCCAGCGCCTGGAGCAGGTTGGCGACGTTGACGCCCAGCGCGTCGACGGCATAGCCGCCCTCCATCACCGTCAGCACCGGCACGCCCAGGCCGCTTCCCACCACCTCGCCCATCCGGGTGAAGTCGTCGCTGTTCAGCTTGAACTGCGAGATCGGGTCTTCCTGGAAGGTGTCGGCGCCGAAGGACAGTACCACCGCATCCGGGCTGTAGTCGCGGATCCGGGCCAGCGCCGCGTCCAGCGCCGCGCGATAGCCGTCCCAGGTGGTGCCGAACGGCATCGGCAGGTTCAGGTTGAAGCCCTCGCCGGCGCCCTCGCCGCGCTCCTGGGCATAGCCGAGATAGAACGGGTATTCGACATTCGGATCGGCGTGCAGCGACACGAACAGCACGTCGTCGCGGCCGTAGAAGATCTCCTGCGTGCCGTTGCCGTGGTGATAGTCGATGTCCAGCACCGCCACGCGGCCGGCGCCGTTGTCGCGGAACCATTGAGCCGCCACCGCGGCGTTGTTGAAGAAGCAATAGCCGCAATAGACGTCGGTCGAGGCGTGGTGCCCCGGCGGCCGGCACAGCGAGAACACCGGCTTGCCGTCGGCCGCCACCAGCTTCGCCCCGGTCAGGGCGACGTCGACCGAGCTCAGCGCCGCGCGCCAAGTGCCCTTGGTGATCGGGGTGCCGCAATCGCTGGCGTAGTAGCCGAGCTTGCCGTCGATCGAGCTGGGGATGACCTGGCGCATGTTGCGCACCAGCCAGTTGGTCGGCAGCGCATCGATGTCGCCATGCACGGCCTGCCATTCGTCCCAGGCGGTCTCCAGGAAGCGGATGAAGTCGCGGTCGTGCACCCGGGCGATCGGGTCGGTGCCGAACCGCTCCGGCGCCCTCACCTCGCCCAGGCCCACGGCCTGGATCCGGGCCAGGATGGTCTCAGCCCGCTCCGGCTTCTCCACCACCGGGATGAAGTGTCCGCCAGTCAGCTCCACCTTGCCGTGCTGCAGCCGGTGGTCCTCGGAATAGATCGTCAGCATCGCAACCCCGTTTGCTCCCTGTCGCCGGCGACGATAGCGGATGCCAGGCGGCGCCGGAACCGGCTCGTCCGACCTCTGGCCGAGCGGCATCCGCCGGGCTGACACACCACTGAGACAATTCTGCGCGACACTACGGTTTCCCGGGTTGAAGAGGGTGCGTGATGATCGCGAACGAAGATCGGAAGCGGCTCCGCAGCTGGGTGCTCGATCCCTATGGCAGCGGGCGGATCGCCCCCTCCGATCGGGCGCTGGCGGACCTGCTGGCGCGGCCGATCTCGATGGCGGCGGCGCCGATCATCGTGCTCGGCGGCGGCCTCGACGCCTTCGTCCGCCGTATCGTCTGCGACGGCATCCCGTCCGGGCGGATCGCCCTGGTCGACCAGGGGTCGGAGGCCGCGGCGGCGCTGCGCCTGGAATACCCTACCATCGGCGTGCACTGGATCGACCCATCGGCCCTCGCCACCGCGGCGCCGTTCGGGGCGGAGAAGGCCGGGGCCGTGGTCAGCAGCCTGCCGCTGCGCTTCCAGCCGCCGGGCCAGGCGCTGCGGGTGCTGAACGCCGCGTTCACGCAGCTGCGCCGCGACGGCGCCTTCTACCAGGTGACCTGCGGCGCCGGCTGTCCGGTCCCGGCCGAGACCCTCGGGCGGCTGCGCCTCGACGCCAGCCGCGTCGGCACCGTTCTGGCGAACATGCCGCCGGTCACGGTCTACCGGATCGCACGCCGCCGGACCGGGCTGACGGAGGCCTGAAGGCCCGGCGCCGTTTAAATCGGCAGGGCGACACGCGCGCGCAGGCCGCGCTCCGTCCGGTTCTCCAGCATGGCGTGGCCGCCATGCGCGACCGCGACCGACCGCACCAGCGCCAGCCCCAGGCCCATGCCGCCGGTCTGGCGGTTGCGCGACGGCTCGGACCGGTAGAACGGCTCGAACACCCGCTCCAGCTCCTCGAACGGCAGGCCGGGGCCGTTGTCGTCGACCTCCACGATCGCCTCCCGCCCCTGCTGCCACAGCCGGATGCAGGCGCCGCCGCCGTAGGCCACGGCATTCTCGATCAGGTTGCCGAAGAGGCTGCGCAGCCCGAGGTCGTCGCCCTCCAGCACGATGTCGGGCCCGTCCTCCACCACCACGTCATGCCCCATATCGGCATGGTCGTCGGCGATGCTGGTGATCAGCGACCGCAGCTCCTGCCGCTGTCGCGGCCGGTCGCTCTGCATCGTCTGGACGAAGGACAGCACGGCCGCCAGCATCGCCCGCATCTCGCCGATATCGGCCTCGGCCTTGGCCCGCATTTCGTCCGGCGCCCGCTCCAGCCGGAACGACAGCCGGGTCAGCGGCGTCCGCAGGTCATGGGCGATGGCGCCCATCATGGCGACGCGGTCATCGACATAGCGGCTCAGCCGCCCCGTCATCTCGTTGAAGGCCCTGGCTGCGCCGACGATCTCCACCGGCCCGTCCAGGGTCAGCGGTGGCGCCCGCAGGTTGCGGCCCAGCTGCTCGGCGGCGGCGCCGAACCGGCGGATCGGGGCGGACAGCCAGGAGGCGAGCAGATAGGCGCAGGGGATCGACAGCAGCACCGTGCCCGCCAGCCAGATCATCGCCCGGTACTGCCAGATCGCCCGCAGCGAATCGGCCGGGCTGACCACGCGCCAGCGTCCGTCCTCCAGGCGCCGGCCGACCTTGAAATGCCCGGCGAAGCTGAAGGTCTCGGGGTCGACCTGGCCGCCTTCGGGGGCCTGCCGCGGCATCAGCCGGGCGGCATCGAACAGCCCCTTGTCGGGCCGCGGCCCGTGACGCCATTCCGGCCGGGCGAACTCCACGATCAGG
>NZ_JBYRFX010000580.1:0-6046 GCF_057815775.1 Inquilinus sp. | reverse complement strand
CGGCCCCCCGCTCGCACAAGCCATCGGCCAGCAGCAGCAGAAGCCGTTCCTCCTGCCCGATCCCGGCCGGCGCCTCGTCCGCGGTCATGGCGGAGAACAGCCGGAGGAAGCGGTCGGCCAGGCCGGCGTCGCTCATCACCGGGCGGGAGAATTCGCGATAGCCGGTCCGGCCCTCGGTGATGTCGCCGACAGCCTCCGCGATCACACCGGGATCGAAATACAGCATCCGCCAGGACCGGCCGGCATCGCCGATCGGCGATCCGTCATGGACCTCGCCCGGATTGACCGTGATCGTGTCGCCCGGGCCGGCTTCCACCGGGCCGCGGCCGCTGGCCGATTTCTGCGCGCCGCGATGGATGACGCCGATGCCGAACTGCTCATGCATGTGGCGCGGGAAGCTGTGCCCGGTCTCCGCCTCGACTGCCTGCACGCCGACGACGCCACAGCGCAGCAGCCTGAAACCGCGCCGCATCGTCATCTCTCGTCCGGCCTAGCCGTAGGATCGCGTCCGATCATCCCGACGGTGTAGCATTTTCCGGGCGCTGTCGTCCTCAGGCGGCGACCAGGCCGCGCTTGCTGTCGGCCAGGAAATCGAGCAGCTCGGCCACGCCCCTCTCGCCGGCATGGTCGTGCCGCACCCGCGCCATCCGTTCGGCCTTGGCGCCGGTGCCGCGGAACAGCATGCGGAACACCCGGCGCAGCGCCAGCACCTCCGGCTCGGCAAAGCCATGGCGGCGCAGCCCAACTTCGTTCAGCGACACCAGCCGCGCCCGGTCGCCCTGGACCAGGCAGAAGGGCGGCACGTCCTGCGCCACCATGGCGCCGGCGGCGACGAAGGCATGGGCGCCGATGCGGGTGAACTGGTGCACCCCGGCCAGACCGCTGACATGGGCGTGGTCGCCGACCTCGACATGGCCCGCCAGTGTCGCGGCGTTGGCAAACTGGACGTGGCTGCCGATGCGGCAGTCATGGGCGATATGGGCGCAGGCCATGAACAGGTTGCCGTCGCCGATCTCAGTCAGCCCGCCGGAGACGCCGACGCCGGGCTGGATGGTGACGTATTCGCGGATGATGTTCTCGTCGCCGATAACCAGCCGCGTCTCCTCGCCCTTCCATTTCAGATCCTGCGGCGGCGCACCGACCGAGGCGAACTGGAAGATCTGGTTGCCGTCGCCGATCTCGGTCCGGCCCTCGATCACCGCATGCGGGCCGACGATGCAGTCGCGCCCCAGCCGGACCTTCGGCCCGATCACGGCATAGGGGCCGATGCGAGAATCCTCGCCGATCTCGGCGCCGGGCTCGATGATGGCGGTGGGGTGGATCTGGGACGGCATCGCGGGCTCCCGACGGCAGGACGGGCGCAGCCGGACCCGGGGCGCCACCGTCGCCGATCCTGACGCCGGGGCGCCACCGCACAACTCAAAATTTGTTACGGATCATTGCGTTGTGGATCGGGAGCCAAATCGAGGGCGATTCAGGCGGCCGCCAGGCCGCGCTTGGTATCCGTCAGGAATTGCAGCAGCAGGTCGACACCGCGGCGTTCGCCATAGGCATGATGGACCGCGGCCATGCGTTCGGCCTTGCTGCCGCCGTGGCGGAACAGCATGCGGAACACCTTGCGCAGCATCAGCACATCCGCCTCGATGAAGCCGTTGCGGCGCAGCCCGACCTCGTTCAGCGACACCAGCCGGGCCCGGTCGCCCTGCGCCAGGCAGAAGGGCGGCACGTCCTGCGACACCATCGCGCCGGCGGCGACGAAGGCGAAAGCGCCGATCCGGGTGAACTGGTGGACCGCGACCAGCCCGCTGAGAAAGGCATGGTCGCCGACCTCGCCATAGCCGGCGATCATCGCGCCGTTGACGAAACGGGTGTGGTTGCCGATGCGGCAATCATGGGCGACATGGGCGTTGGCCATGAACAGGTTGCCGTCGCCGATCGTCGTCACGCCGAGCGGGCGTGCAGCGCCGGAATGGATGGTGACGTGTTCGCGGAACACATTCCCATCGCCGATCCGCAGGCGGCTGTTTTCGCCGGAAAATTTCAGATCCTGCGGCGCGGCGCCGACCGACGCGAACTGGAAGATGTGATTGCCGTCGCCGATCTCGGTGTCGCCCTCGACCACCGCATGGGGGCCGACGATGTTGTCGCGCCCCAGCCGCACGTCCGGCCCGATGACGGCATAGGGCCCGATGCGCGTGCCCGGGCCGATCTCGGCGCCGTCGGCAATGATGGCGGTGGGGTGGAGCAGGCTCGGCAAAGACATGGCTTCCGCTGCCCCAAAAATGATTGGATAAAAGGAGCTGAAGCCGGAATAGATGATCAGCACTTTTTTATCGGGCGCGATCTTGCCTCAAAATAATCCATGGCGCGACGCCTAAATCACTTTGGATTGATTATAAAGCCCCGGAAACAATTAAGAATTGTCAAAGCCCAAGCATTTTCAACGATGTGCGGGACGAGAGAATTTTCTCCCGGCATAATGGATGTCTCAATGTTGCCCGGGCTGGCTCGTGAAGGTGCCGCGATGGAATTGTCTACTCTGCTGATCTATGCGGCGACGCTCGCGGTGGCCTGCGCCGTGCCGGGCCCGACCACGGCGGCCCTGGTCGCACGCGTGCTCGGCCGCGGCACCCAGGGCGCGCTGGCGTTCTGCAGCGGCCTGCTGTTCGGCGATTTCGTCTGGCTCGGCGCCACGGCGCTCGGCCTCGCCGTGCTGGCGGCGACGCTGCAGCCGGTCTTCATCGTCATCAAGTATGCCGGCGCGGCCTATCTGCTGTACCTCGCCTGGAAGCTGTGGACCGCCCCGGTCAAGGGGCCCGACGACGCCCAGCCGGTGCGCGGCGAGGGCCTGCGGCTGTTCCTGACCGGGGTGTCCGTCTGCCTCGGCAACCCGAAGACGGCGCTGTTCTACCTGGCGCTGCTGCCGACCCTGGTCGATCTGCCTAACCTGACGCTGGCCGGCTTCGCCGAGATCGCCGCCACCCTGACGATCGTCTACGGCACGGTGCTGACGCTGTATGTCGTGCTGGCGCTACGGGCCCGCCGGATGTTCCGGTCGCCGCGGGCGATGCGGATGATCAACCGCGGGACCGGCGCCGTGATGGCCGGCGCCGCGGTTGCGGTGGCGACGCGCTGAACATCAGCCCAGCGCGGCCAGGACTCCGTCGCAGACCCGGTCGGCATCGGCATCCGACAGGAACGGATGCATCGGCAGGCTCAGCACCTCGCGGCACAGCGCCTCGCTGACCGGCAGCGACCCTTCGCCCTCGCCATGCGCCCGGTAGGCCTCGGCCAGATGCATCGGCGTCGGATAGTAGATCGCGGTCGGGATTCCGGCCTCGCCCAGCTTCGCCCGGACCGCGTCACGGTTGGGCACGCGGATGGTGTACTGCGCCCAGGCGCAGAACAGGCCGTCCGGCATGACCGGCGTCTGCACCCGGTTGGACATCCTGGACGAATAATGCCGGGCCAGGCGGTCGCGCGCCGCCAGCTCGTCCGCGAAGCTCGGCAGCTTGGCCAGCAGCACCGCGGCCTGGATGGTGTCGAACCGGGCGTTCAGCCCGACCCGCACCGTGTCGTAGCGGGATTTGCCCTCGCCATGGACGCGGATCGACTTCAGCACCGCGGCCAGATCGTCGTCATCGGTGTAGACCGCGCCGCCGTCGCCATAGCAGCCCAGCGGCTTGGCCGGGTAGAAACTGGTGGCCGTGACCGGCGCCAGCGACCCGACCGGCCGGCCATGGAATTCGCCGCCTAGGCTCTGCGCCGCATCGGCAATGACGAACAGGTCATGCGCGTCGGCGATGGCCTGCAGCTTCGGATAATCGACCGGCAGGCCGAACAGGTCGACCGCGATCACCGCCTTCGGCGCCAGCCGGCCGGCGGCCTTGGTCGCGGCGATGCGGCGTTCGAGATCGGCGAGGTCGATCAGATAGGTGTGCGGGTCGACGTCGACGAAAACAGGCGATGCGCCGAGCAGCAGAATCGCCTCGGCCGTCGCCGTGAAGGTGAAGCCTGGCACGAACACAGCATCGCCCCGGCCGATGCCGCGGGCCATCAGCGGCATGATCAGCGCGTCGGTGCCGCTGGCCACGGTCAGGCAGTGGCGGGCGCCGGCGCGGCGCGCCAACTCGGCCTCGAGTTCCCCGACCTCAGGCCCGAGAATGTACTGGCCATGATCGAGCACCGCGTGGATGCGGGCATCGATCAGGGGCTTCAGGCGCTCGTATTGCTGCTTGAGGTCGACGAAGGGAAGAGACACGGGGCGAGCCTCGGCTGGATCGGAACTGTGGCTGATGTAGCCCTGCCCCGCCCGCGGCGCCAGCCCGGAATTCTCGGGCTGGCTCTCCCGGTCAATGCTCCGTTGCCTCCGGCCCCAGTGACCGCAGCAAATCGACGAGACGGCGGCGGACGGTCGCATCCTCGATCCGGTAATAGGCGCGCACCAGCTCCAGCGTCTCGCGGCTGGCCACCATCTCGCTGTCACTGGACGTGTGCAGGGCGATGCCGTTGTGCTGCAGCTCGGTCATGCCTTCGAAGAAATAACCCACCGGCACGTTCAGGATCCGGGTCAGCTGGTGCAGGCGGCTGGCGCTGACGCGGTTGGCGCCGCGCTCGTATTTCTGGATCTGCTGGAACGACACGCCGAAGGCCGCCGCCAGCTTCTCCTGGCTCATGCCCAGCAGCGTGCGCCGCTGCCGCAGGCGTGAACCGACATGAATATCGACCGGATCAGGGCCATCCTCGGAAATTGTCTTGCGACGACGCTGCCTGTCCGTGCCGCGGGTGGCCATGCTGTTCTATCCTCCTGCGGGCCTTGGCCCGACACCAGAACGATCGCGCGAACGACCGATTTGGTGCGGTCCCCCAATAGCCGCAGCGTCGAACCCGGCCCACCTGCATACTATAGTATGCCGCGAAGAACCCGGCCGCAATACCCGCATAAGGCGATCTACACCGGCCCCCTAACCCGCATGCCCCAGCACGGGTTCCACGCCGGCGAGATCGGGCAGCGGAATATGGCAGCGGATGATGTGGCCCTGGTCGCCGGCACGGTCCGGCGGCGGCTCGGTCGCGCAGATGTCGCCGAGCTTGCGCGGGCAGCGGGTGTGGAACGGGCAGCCGATCGGCGGGTCGAGCGGGCTGGGCAGCGGCCCTTCCAGGATGATGCGCTTCTTCTCGACGGTGGGATCGGCCACCGGCACCGCGGCCAGCAGCGCCTCGGTGTAGGGGTGATAGGGCGGCTGGAAGACGGCGTCGGTCGTCCCCTGCTCCATCACCTGGCCGAGATACATCACCACCACCCGGTCGGCGAGGTAGCGCACCACGCCGAGATCGTGGCTGATGAACAGCATCGTGGTGCCGGACCGGCGCTGGATGTCGAGCAGCAGGCCGGTCACCGCCGCCCGGACCGAGACGTCGAGCGCCGAGACCGGTTCGTCCGCCACCACCATCGCCGGGTCTCCGGCAAAGGCGCGGGCGATGCCGATGCGCTGCTTCTGGCCGCCGGACAGCTGGCGCGGCTTGCGGTCGGCGAAGGCGCGCGGCAGCTTGACCAGGTCGAGCAGGCGGAAGACCTCGGCCTCGACATCGGCGCGCCGCTTCTTCACCCCGAATTTGCGGATCACCCGCGCGATCTGCCGCCCGACCGACATGCTCGGGTTCAGCGTGTCGTTCGGGTTCTGGAACACCATCTGCAGCGACGACAGCAGCGGCGCACCGCGGCTTTGCACCGGCTGGCGGCCGATGTCGGTGCCGCGGAAGGACACGGTGCCGGCCGTCGCCGTCTCCAGCCCCATCAGCACCCGGGCGAAGGTCGACTTGCCGCAGCCGCTTTCGCCGACGATGGCGACGGTCTGGCCGCCCAGCGCCTCGAAGCTGATCGCCTCATTGGCGCGGATGTAGCGGGTGCGGTCGCTACCGAAGAAGGCGGCGATCGAGTTGTCGTAGATCGGGTAGTGCTTGCCCATGGCCGCGACCTGCAGCACCACCTGGTTGTCCGCCTTGGCCGCTGGCAGGAGATCGAGGCCCTGCCGCCCGTGGCGGC
>NZ_JBYRFX010000579.1:0-3684 GCF_057815775.1 Inquilinus sp. | reverse complement strand
GTTCAGGGCGGCGGCGGCGACGTCGCGGACATGCGGGGCGAAGCGCTGCACCCCGGATTTCATGATCGGCAGGAAGTCCGGAAAGCGGGAGGCGACGCCGAGCCGGGTCATCGGGTCGAGCCCGGCCAGCGCCCGCCGCGTTTCCTCCGACGGGATGAAGCGGATGGCGATGACGCGGCTGTCGGGCAGCAGCGCCGCCGCCTCACGCTGGCGGTTGGGGAAGGTCACGACCAGCTCGGCCTCCGCCGCGCGGCGCCGGGTGGCGTCGTCGCGCAGCTGGTCGATGGTCAGCGCCTGGACCGTCATGCCGTCCGGCAGGCGGGACTGGATCGCCGCGGCATAGGCGCGGGTCGCCTCTTCGAACAGGCCGAGCATGATGACGACGCGGCCCCGCCGCTTCGGCTTGCGCCGGCCCAGCCGCGACTGAACCATGCCGGTCAGGTCGGCCGGGGTCAGCCCGAGGGCGATGGCATCGTCGAGCAGCAGGTCGAGCCGGCGCTGGATCTCCGCCATCTCCGCCTGCGGCCGGCTGCGCGGCTCCCGGCTTTCGGCGACGAAGCTGCCGCGGCCGCGCCGGGTCTCGATCAGCCCGGCCTCGCGCAGGCTGCGATAGACCAGCGCCACCGTCATCGGCGCCACCACCAGCGCATCCGCCAGCTCCCGCACCGAGGGCAGCCGCTCGCCCGGGCTCAGCTCGCCGCAGGCGATGCCGTATTCGATCAGCCCCCTGACCTGGACCCCGAGGGGCACCGGCAATTCGCGGTCGATTTGCAGCTTCATGCGTGAAAGCCTTCCTGTCATAGTCAACTAGCACACGCTGTGTTCACACGACAATCTCGTTTCGTGAATGGCGTCATAAGACTGTAAATATTACGATATTCCTGTCCTGTCAGGTCGATTGACACCATGGGCATGGCAGCGCTAGCGTTCTAGAACGCCAGAACACATGGCGATCTGGGAGGCTTTTACACAACGGGCGGAGGTCGCGATGAAGATGCTGCTGAAGGCGGCGGTGGCGGCGATGGTGCTGGCGGGCACGAGCACGGCGGCGCTGGCGGTGGAACGTGGCGGGGAGATGCGGTTCGGGCGCTATGCCGACAGCCTGTTCCTCGACCCGGTGCTGAACGATGCCAATGTCGATATCTGGATTCTGACCAATCTCTACGACACGCTGCTGCAGCCATCCGCCGACGGCCGCACGGTCGAACCCGGCCTGGCCACGGCCTGGACGGTGTCGGATGACGGGATGTCGGTCACGCTGACCCTGCGCGAGGGCACCAAGTTCTCCGACGGCAAGCCGATCACCGCGGAAGACGTGAAGTGGTCGCTCGATCGGGCACGTGACCCGAAGAACGGCATCTGGAACAGCCTGGTCGCCTCGATTGGCGAGGTCGTGGTGCAGGACCCGAAGACCGTGGTGCTGAAGCTGCAGCATCCCGACCCGGCGATCATCGCCGCGCTGTCGACCTTCAACACCGGCATCATGCCGAAGGCGGCGTTCGAGGCGACGCCGGGTGCCACCGAGGAAGAGAAGGCGCATGCCTTTGGCGAGCACCCGATCGGGTCCGGCCCCTTCGCCTTCGACAAATGGGAGCGCGGGTCGTCGATGCACCTCGTCCGCAACCCCTATTATTGGAAGCAGGGTGAGGACGGGAAAGCCCTGCCCTATCTCGACGGCGTCGATTTCGAGATCATCCCGGACGACGCCACCCGCATCCTGAAGCTGCAGTCGGGTGAGCTCGACGCCGCCGAGTTCATTCCCTATGCCCGCGTCGCCGAACTGCAGGCCGACCCGGACCTGCAGATGCAGCTCTACCCGTCGACCCGGGTGCAGTACATCGTCACCAATGTCCGGCCGAAGCTGACCGACGGCTCCGACAATCCGCTGTCGAAGGAGAAGGTGCGGCAGGCGCTGAACTACGCCATCGACAAGGATGCGATCATCCAGATCGTGACCCATGGCGTCGGCAAACCGCAGACCTCCTACATGGCGTCGACCACGCTGTATCATTCCGGTGATACACCGCTGTATCCAGTCGATGTCGCCAAGGCGAAGCAACTGCTGACCGAGGCCGGCTATCCCGACGGCGTCTCCACCAGCGTGATGGCGCTACCGGGCAACCAGGACCAGCTCGGCATCGGCGCCGCGGTGCAGCAGATGTGGGCGGCGGTGGGCGTGAAGCTGGAGATCGACCAAGTCGACAACGCCACCCTGACCGACCGCTACCGCAAGGGCAATTTCTCGATGCGGATGGCGGCCTGGACCGACGACCTGAACGACCCGAGCGAAATCACCTCCTACTTCGCCTATTCGCCTGTGATCGACGCCCTGCATTCCGGCTGGAAGAATGACGAGGTCGACAAGCTGTTCGAGGCCTCGCAGAAGGAAAGCGACGCCAAGAAGCGGGCCGACGACTACGCCCAGATCCAGAAGATCTACACCGCGTCCGGCCCGGTCCTGTACCTGTACGAGACGCCCTATCCGGTGGCGCTGCGCAAGAATGTGCAGGGCTTCGTCCAGATCCCGCTCGGCAACAATATCTTTGCCGGGGCCTATCTGACGAAGTGATGCGGGTGAGTCGCGGTCGAGACCGCACGAATCGGGCCGCACTCTCTACTCTCCCCCTCCCCTTGCGGGAGGGGGTAGGGGGAGGGATTTGGTGCCGGATGATCACGCTTATCTGGTCACACGCAAGACCGCTCTCTTCGATCGACACCCCCTCCCCCTACCCCCGCCCGCGGGGGGAGGGGGAGATTAAAAGGCTGGCCAAAGCGATGGAGTTCCGCCGAGACAGGAGGCGCGGCCGGTGCCGAACCTGAACTATGTCGCCAAGCGGCTGATCCAGCTGGTGCCGACGCTGGCGCTGGTGCTGCTGGTGATCTTCGTCCTGGTGCGGCTGCTGCCGGGCGACCCGACCAGCGCCATGCTGGGCGATCGCGCCACCGACGCCGACGTGGCGCGGCTGAACGCCCAGCTCGGCCTCGACCGGTCGATCCCGATGCAGTTCCTGCTGTTCCTGGAGCGGGTGGTGCAGGGCGACCTCGGCACCTCGATCCATCTCAAGGTGCCGGTGATGCAGCTGATCCTGGACCGGATGCCGGTCACCCTGGCGCTGACCGGCTTCGCCGCATTGCTGGCGGTGGTGATGGCGGTGCCGCTGGCCTTCGCGGCGGCGATGCGGCGCGGCCGCCCGGCCGACACCGTGATCCGCGGCGCCTTCCAGATCGGGCTGTCGATGCCGATCTTCTATCTCGGCCTGGTGCTGCTGACCGTGTTCGCGGCGCAGCTGCGCTGGTTCCCGGTCGGCGGCTATGGCGACAATTGGGGCGACCGCGCCTGGCATCTGTTCCTGCCGGCGCTGACCCTGGCGCTGAGCCTGTCCGCCGTGCTGATGCGCAACCTGCGCGCCTCGATCATCGAGGTGCTGGGCGCGGAGTATGTCGATTTCGCCCGGTCCAAGGGCCTGGCGGCGCGGCTGGTGCTGGGCCGCCACGTGCTGCGCAACGCGCTGATCTCGACCGTCACCCTGTTCGGCCTGTCGGTCGGCACCCTGATCGGCGGCGCCGTGATCACCGAGACGGTGTTCGCGATTCCCGGCGCCGGAAGGCTGATGATCGACAGCATCTACGGCCGCGACTACCCGGTGGTGCAGGGCCTGACCATGGCCATGGCGGTGCTGGTGT
>NZ_JBYRFX010000578.1:0-5935 GCF_057815775.1 Inquilinus sp. | reverse complement strand
GGCGGCATCGCCGGCGCCTTGTGGGGCGGCAACGAAACTGAGGGTTCGGCCGCGCAGGACGGCGAGGGCGGGTGGGGTCATCTCGGAAGCCCTCTTACTGCACTGCCGTGTCGGGGTCGGCTGTCCAGCGCCCGAGCAGGTCGCGCTCCGCCGGCGTGATTTCGCTGACAGTGGCCGGCGGCATGCTGTGGGTCAGCACCGCCTGCAGCCGGATCAGGCTGGCGTGGCGCCGGATCTCCTCCGGCGAATCCAGCAGCACACCGCGCGGCGCCTCGTGGATGCCCTCCCAGCCCGGCATGGTGGAGTGGCACATGCTGCAGCGGGAGATGACGACGTCGGTGACCTTGGCGAAGGAGACGGGCCCGGCCTCCGCGGCCTGGACCGGGGCGGGCGCTTCCAGCCCGATCCAGGGCTTGGTCGCGGTCGACACCTCATGCTCGCGCGGCGGCGGCACGGTCGACAGCCAGACGATCGCGGCCATGCAGGCGGCGGCCAGGGCCCAGGTCCACCACGGTGTCGGCTTGCCGGCGTGGCGGGAATTGAAGAAGTGGCGGATCATGCCGCCCATCACCAGCACCAGCGCCACCATCACCCAGGCGTAATGCGCGCCGAAGGCCAGCGGGTAGTGGTTGCTGAGCATCAGGAACAGGACCGGCAGGGTCAGGTAGTTGTTGTGCAGCGACCGCTGCTTGGCCTGCCGGCCGAGATTGGGGTCGGGCGTCCGCCCGGCCAGCAGGGCGTCGACGACCTTGCGCTGGTTCGGGATGATCAGGACGAAGACGTTGGCCACCATCATGGTGCCGATCAGCGCGCCCATCTGCAGCATGGCGCCGCGGCCACTGAACACCTGGGAAAAGCCCCAGGACGCCGCGACCAGCACGACGAAGCCGGCGGCCGCCAGCTTCACGTCGCTCTGGCCCAGCGGCGATTTGCACAACAGGTCGTAGGCCAGCCAGCCGCCGGCCAGGGTGGCGACGCTGATCGCGATCGCCTCCTTCGCCGACAGCCCCATCACCTGCGGGTCGACCAGGAACAAATCGGCGCCGCGGTAGTACAGGACGCACAGCAGGAAGAAGCCGCTGATCCAGGTGGAATAGGCCTCCCACTTGAACCAGGTCAGCTCCTTCGGCAGCCGGTCCGGCGCCACCATGTATTTGACCATGTTGTAGAAGCCGCCGCCGTGGATCTGCCAGGCCTCGCCGCTGGCGCCCGGCGGCAGGTCCTCGCGCTTCTTCAGGCTGAGGTCGAGGGCGACGAAGTAGAAGGACGACCCGATCCAGGCGATGGCGGTGATGACATGCACCCAGCGCGCCGCGAAGTTGATCCACTCCCAGATGATCAGTTCCATCAAACCCGACTCCGTCTCGATCCCTGGGTGCCGCCCGGCCCGGGCGTTCTCTGTTCCGGCCAGCCTAGTGAACACCGGCACGGCAGGGGAAGCGATGGCGCAGCACAGCACTTTCAAAAGAAACGCTATAATGCCGGCGGATGGACCGGCCCAGACTGAGGCTTGGCGCCATTCCCCGAGAATGAGGGGATCACTTTCCAACGGAATCCGAGGAAAGATGGTCGGGCTCGCCGCCGCGGGCATGGTGCAGGACAGGGAGACGGATCGGATTGGCGCTGCTGGAGAACATGCGGGTGTTCGTGCGCGTGGTCGAACTCGGCAGCCTGTCGGCCGCCGGGCGCCAGGTGCGCATGTCGCCGGCCGTGGTCAGCCACCGCATCCAGCAGCTGGAGCAGCATCTCGGCGTCCGCCTGCTCAACCGCACGACACGGCAGGTGCAGACCACCGAGCATGGCCAGACCTTCTATCGCCATTGCCTGGTGGTGCTTGACACGGTGGAGCGGGCGGAGACCAGCGTGGCCACCACCAGCGGCGTGCCCTCCGGCAGCCTGCGGGTGACGGCGCCGCTCGGCTTCGGCCGTCGCATCCTGGCGCCGCTGGTGCCGCAGTTCCACGAACTCTACCCGCGGGTCGACCTCCGGCTGCGCCTGTCCGACCATCTGCTCGACCTGCTCGGCGAGGCGGTCGATGTCGCCATCCGGATGGCGGAGATGAAGGATTCCAGCTTCGTGCTGCGCAAGATCGCCGATTGCCGCCGGGTGCTGTGCGCCTCGCCCGGCTATCTCGACGCCCGGGGTACGCCGGCGGTGCCGGAGGATCTGATCGGCCACAACTGCCTGCTGCTGCGCTTTCCCGGGTCGCGGCAGTACCAGTGGACGCTGGAGGGCAAGGACGGGCCGTCGAAGGTCCCGGTGCGCGGCAGCTTCGACGCCGATGACGGCGACGTGCTGACGCAATGGGCGGTCGACGGCCGCGGCATCGTGCTGAAGCCAGTGTGGGAGGTGGCGTCCCATCTGCGCACCGGCGCGTTGCAGGTGGTGCTGCCCGACCATCCGCCGGAGACGGTGATGCTGGCGGTGCTGTACCCGCATCGCAGCTTCCTGCCGGCCAAGGTGCGGGTGTTCTCGGACTACCTGGTGGACCACACAAGGTCGCTGCTCAGCGCCGATCTCGCGCTCTGATCGTCTCGACCAGCCGGGAAGCGGCGCGCTCGACGTCGTCCGCCGTGGTGCCGCGGCCGAGACCCAGGCGCAGGCTGCCATGCGCCTCCTCCGGCGACAGGCCGATGGCGCGCAGCACATGCGACGGTTCCGGATTGCCGGTGGAGCAGGCCGAGCCGGTGGACAGCGCCAGGTCCGGCAGGTCGAGCAGCAGGTCGGCGGCATCCAGCCCGGGCAGGGTAACGTTGAGGCAGCCGGGCAGGCCCTGCGCCACCGAGCCATTGCGGCGCAGCCCCGGCAGGTCCCGCTGCAAGGCGGCGAACAGTTGCTCGCGCAGGGCTTGCAGCCGGTCCGCATCCGCGGCGCGGCGCTGCCGGGCGATGCGGCAGGCGGTGCCGAGCCCGACGCACAGCGCCGTCGGCAGCGTGCCGGCGCGCCGGTCCTCCTGCTGGCCACCGCCGAGCAGCCGGGGCCGCAGCGTCGTGCCCTCGCGCACGAACAGGGCGCCGATGCCCATCGGGCCGTACAGCTTGTGCCCGGACAGGCTGAGGAAGGCGAGGTCGAGGGCGCGGACATCGATGGCGCCGGTCGACAGCGCCTGCACGGCGTCGCTGTGCAGCACGGCACCGGCGTCGCGGCAGAGCTGGGCGGCCGCTTCAAGCGGGCTGGAGCGTGCCGATCTCGTTGTTCGCCGCTATCAGCGAAACCAGCGCCGGGCGGCCGGCCAGCAGGCGCTCCAGGGCGTCGAGGTCGGCGGTGCCGTCCGGCCCGACCGGCAGGATTTCGGTGCGATGCCCGCGCGCCCCCAACTCCGGCAGGCAGGCCAGCACGCTCGGGTGCTCGATCGCCGAGGCGATCACCGGCCAGCCCGCGGGCACGCCGCCCAGCAGCGCCAGGTTGTTGGCCTCGGTGGCGCCGGCGGTGAACAGGATCTCGCCGGGCCGGGCGCCGACCAGCGCCGCCACCTCGGCCCGTGCCGCATCGATCGCCTCCGCCGCGCGCCAGCCCGGCCGGTGCCGCGCCGCATGCGGATTGCCGACCGCGGCGGGGTCGAGCCACGGCAGCATTGCCGCCAGCACCTCGGCCTCCAGCGGCGTGGAGGCGAGGTGGTCGAGGTAGAGCACGCGGTCGTCGGTCATCGCGGTGGGCCGACGGACGGTGACGCGTAGGTTGGGTTCGCCCGCGCGAACCCAACATCCTGCCCCCATACCGGCCAAAGACCGTGTTGGGTTCGCTGGTCGCGAACCCAACCTACGGATTGCGACCTAGGCTTCGACACCCTGGACATACCAATCCATCTTGGCGATCTCGTCGTCGCCGAGGGACTTGCCCTCCGGCACCACCAGCTCGCCCTTCTGGTTCTTGATCGGGCCGGCGAAGGGGTTGAGTGTGCCGGCGATGATGTCGGCCTTGGTCTTCTCCGCCGCCGCCACGACGTCCGCCGGCATCGCGTCGCTGTACGGCGCCAGGGTGACCATGCCCTCCTTGAAGCCGTACCAGACGCTCGAGGTCTTCCAGGTGCCGTCCATCACGGCCTGCACCCGCTCGACATAGTACGGGCCCCAGTTGTCGACGATCGAGGTCAGCTGCGCCTTGGGGGCGAAGTTGCGCATGTCCGAGGCCTGGCCGAAGGCATGGATGCCGCGGGCCTCCGCCACCTGGATCGCGGCCGGGCTGTCGGTGTGCTGGCACAGGATGTCGGCGCCGCCATCGATCAGCGCCTTGGCGCCATCGCTTTCCTTGCCCGGGTCGTACCAGCTGTTGACCCAGATCACCTTCACCTTCATGTCCGGGCGGATCTTCTGCGCCGCCAGGGTGTAGGCGTTGATGCCCATCACCACCTCGGGGATCGGGACCGAGCCGATATAGCCGGTCATCCCCGCCTTGGACATATGGCCGGCGATGGTGCCGCACACGGTCCGGCCCTCGTAGAAGCGGGCGTTGTAGGTGCTGACATTCGGCGCGGTCTGATAGCCGGTGGCGTGTTCGAACTTCACCTTCGGCAGCGTCTTGGCCGCCCGGATCGTCGGGTTCATGTAGCCGAAGGAGGTGGTGAAGATCAGCTCGTTGCCGGCCTGGGCCAGCTGGCGCAGCACGCGCTCGGCATCCGGGCCCTCCGGCACGCTTTCGACGTAGCTGGTCTTCACCTTGTCGCCGAAATGCGCCTCGATCTCGCGGCGGGCCATGTCATGGCCATGGGTCCAGCCATAATCCCCGATCGGGCCGATATAGATGAAGCCGACCTTCAGCGGCTCGGCCGCCCACAGCCGGCCCGGCAGGATCGTCGTGGCCAGTGTGGCCGCGGAGCCTGCCAGCACGGTCCGCCGGGAAAAGCGAATCGACATGAAGACCTCCATTTTGTGATTCCTGGGATCATAGCGTCCCGTGTTCCCCAGCGCGATTGTGATCGCGCTCCCATTCTGGCTCTAGATCGACGGTCGGAACGGCTTGCCCAACGCTGCCGGCGCTTGCAGCCGGCCGCGCCACGGGCCGGCGGCAATGACCACCAGCACGGCGATGGTGGCGAGGTAGGGCTGCATGGTGAAGACCTGCGCCGGGATCTCGAAGCCGCCGATGCCCTGGGCGTGCAGCTGCAGGATGGTGACCCCGCCGAACAGGTAGGCGCCCAGCAGCACCCGCCATGGCCGCCAGGACCCGAACACCACCAGCGCCAGCGCGATCCAGCCGCGGCCCGCGGTCATGCCCTCGATCCACAACGGGGTGTAGGATAGCGACAGGAAGGCGCCGGCCAGCCCGGCCATGGCGCCGCCGAACAGGCAGGCCAGGTACCGCACCAGCATGACGGGGTGGCCGATCGAATGCGCGGATTCGGCGGATTCCCCGACCGCTCGCAGGATCAGCCCGGCGCGGGTCCGCTTCAGGAACCAGGCGACGCCGAAGGTCATGGCGATCGACAGGTAGACCAGCGCGTCCTGGCCGAACAGCAGCGGCCCGATCACCGGCAGGCCGGTCAGCACCGGCAGCGACAGCTTGGGCAGCGCCGCGATCGGGTGGCCGACGAAGCCGGCGCCCACCAGGGCGCTCAGGCCGACGCCGAAGATGGTCAGGGCCAGGCCGGTCGCGACCTGGTTCGCGAGCATGGTCAAGGTCAGGACGGCGAAGATCGCGGCCATGAGCGCGCCGGCCACGGCGCCGGCGGCGAAGCCCAGGGCGGGACTGCCCGTGGTCACGGCCGCGGCGAAGCCGGCGATGGCGCCGACGATCATCATGCCTTCGACGCCGAGGTTCAGGACGCCCGACCGCTCGGTCACCAGCTCCCCGAGCGCTGCGAGCAGCAGCGGCGTCGCCGACGGGACGGCGCTGATCAGGACGGCGATCACCCAATCCGGCATTAGGCGGCCCTCGCGGCGCGGCGTGGGCCGATGCGCACCCGGTAATGGATCAGCACGTCGCAGGCGAGCAGGAA
>NZ_JBYRFX010000577.1:0-14694 GCF_057815775.1 Inquilinus sp. | reverse complement strand
CCATGGCCGTGCACCAGGCCCTGATGTTCCGGCTGCTCAGCCCGCAGGTGACGGTGCTGGCCCACACCGCGCCACCCACTCCGGAGCAGAGCCAGGATCTGGCCCAGCGCGGAATTGCCGTGGTGAACGGGACGGTGGCCGAAGTACTGGCCGATCAGGACCAGCTGACCGGCGTCCGCCTGGACGACGGCACCCAGGTCGACCTCGATGCCGATACGGCGCTGTCGCTGGATTTCTCGCCGGCGCTGCGCCAGGTCTCGCTCGACCGCGGCCGGGCGCAGTTCACCGTGGCCAGGGATGCGGCACGGCCGTTCCGGGTCGCCGCCGGGCCGGGGCGCAGCACCGCGCTCGGCACCCAGTTCGTGGTGCATCGCCGGGATGACGAGGTCACGGTCGCCGTGACCGAAAGCGCCGTCTCGGTCGCTGTCTCCGCGGTGGAGGCGCGGGTCGCCGCGGGCGAGCAGGTGTCCTATGGCGCGGCCGGCCTCGGCGTGGTGCGGCGCAGCGCCAGCCAGGCCGAGACCGCGTGGCAGCGCGGCAAGCTGGTGTTCGAGGACCAGCCGCTGCGGCAGGTGGTGGCCGATCTCGGCCGCTATCGCAGCGGCACCATCGCCATGACCGACGGCGCGCTCGGAGACCTGCGGGTCAGCGGCATCTTCGATGTCGCCAATCCCGACGCGGCGCTCGACGCCATCACCCGCACCCTGCCGGTCCGGGTCGTCAGCCTGACCCGCTACCTCGTGCTGTTGCGGCCGGCCTGAAGTTTTTTCGGCAATCGGGGTGAGGGGGCGGGGCCGTGGATCCATCAAGTCGGCAAGGGGACGCGATTGCGTCTCACTCCGAACTCGGATGTGACGCGTGGGATGATGATGCAGTCTAATCGTTGGGGGACATCGGGCGGCCTGGCCGCAATGCTGCTGGCTTGTACCGCGCTGGCGCCGGTTGCCGCGTTCGGCCAGGCCGCGCCGGATGCAGCGCAGGTGGCGCAGGCCACCCGCTTCGACATCCCGGCCGGGCCGCTCGCCGCGGCGCTGGCGCAGTTCGGCGATGCGGCCGGGCTGCAGCTGCTGTATCCGGCCGAGTTGGCGCGCGGCGTGTCCTCGCCCGGCGTCAGCGGTGCGGTGTCGC
This sequence comes from Inquilinus sp., assembly GCF_057815775.1. Classification (NCBI taxonomy): domain Bacteria; kingdom Pseudomonadati; phylum Pseudomonadota; class Alphaproteobacteria; order Rhodospirillales; family Rhodospirillaceae; genus Inquilinus; species Inquilinus sp. The sequence continues at coordinate 13,566 of NZ_JBYRFX010000577.1, read as the reverse complement.
GGGACGAGGCGCTGCGCCGCCTGCTGGCCGGCACCGGCCTGACCTGGCGTTTCACCGGCGCCAGCACCGTGACCCTGGAGCGGGCGCAGAGCGGCGATGCCGGCGAGCTGCAGCCGATCGTGGTCCAGGGCGCATCGGGCAACGCCTGGGGCCCGGTGCAGGGCTATGTCGCCACGCGCAGCGCCGCCGGCAGCAAGACCGACACCCTGTTGCTGGAAACGCCGGCCTCGGTCTCGGTGGTCGGGCGGTCGCAGATGCAGGACCAGGCGATCCGCACGGTGGACGAGGCGCTGCGCTATTCCCCCGGCATCCGCGCCCAGCCCTACGGCACCGACACCCGCTTCGACTGGTTCTTCATCCGCGGCTTCCGCGCCTATCAGGACGGCATGTTCCGCGATGGGCTGTCGCTGTTCTCGACCGCGCTGGCCGGCTGGAAGGCCGAGCCCTACGGGCTGGAGCGGATCGACGTGCTGCGCGGCCCGTCCTCCTTCCTCTATGGCGGCGGGTCGCCCGGCGGCCTGGTCAACCTGGTCAGCAAGCGGCCGCCGGAGGAGACGCTGCATTCGGCCGAGACCGGCATCAACGAATACGGCAACGCCTTCGGCGCCTTCGACATCGGCGGCCCGATGGATGCGGATGGCCACTGGTTCTACCGGCTGAGCGGGCTGGTCCATTCCGGCGGCACCGAGACCGAGAAGGCGGAGGATTTCCGCGGCTTCATCGCCCCGGCCGTGACCTGGAAGCCGAACGAGGACACGACGCTGACCGTCCTGGCCAGCTACCAGCATGACGACCTGAACCAGGCCTCCGGCTTCCTGCCCTATGTCGGCACGGCGAAGCGGGCCGGCTTCGGCCGGATCCCGACCGACCTGTTCCTCAGCGAGCCGGGCTACGACACGTTCATCCGCAACCAGGCGATGATCGGCTACGAGCTGGAGCACCGGATCGACGACACCTGGACCGTGCGGCAGAACTTCCGTTACGCCCATCTCGACCTGTTCCATGACGGCATGTTCGGCATCGGCTATGCCGACGCGGCCCAGACTCAGCTGGCCCGGCTGAACTACCAGACCCGGCCGGAGGTGAATTTCGTCACCGTCGACAACCAGGCCGAGGCGAAGTTTGACACCGGGCCGTTCCAGCACACCACGCTGGTCGGGCTGGACTACAAGCGCTACCAGATCGACGACGATCAGGCCTCCGGCCCGGCCGCGCCGCTCGACCTGGTCCACCCGCATTATGGCCAACTTCCGGGCCCGGCGTCGCGCTACGTCCTGAACCGCCAGGTGATGAGCCAGGTCGGCGTCTACATCCAGGACCAGACCAGCTGGGAGGACCGCTGGTTTCTGACCGCCACCGGCCGCTACGACTGGGTCTCCTCCGACGTCGACAACCATCTGAACGACACCAGCACCAGCTCGACCGACGGCGCCTTCACCGGCCGCATCGCGCTGCTCTACAAGTCCGATCTCGGCCTCGCCCCCTATGTCAGCTACGCCACCTTCTTCAACCCGGTGGTCGGCACCAACTTCTACGGCCAGCCGTTCGAGCCGGAGCGGGGCGACCAGGTGGAGTTCGGCGTGAAGTACCAGCCGGAGGGGATGGAAAGCTTCTTCTCCGCCGCAGTGTTCGACCTGCGCCGCCAGCACAGCACCACGCCGGATCCGGACAACATCCTGAACCAGGTGCAGACCGGCGAGGTCCGCTCCCGCGGCGTCGAGCTGGAGGCGAATGCCAACCTGGCGAAAGGGCTCGACCTGATCGCGTCCTACACCCGCTACGACCTGACCGTGACCAAGAGCAACGACGTCGACAAGGGCATGGTGCCGATCGGCGTGCCGCAGGAGCTCGGCTCGCTCTGGCTCGACTACAAGGTCCAGCATGGCGGGTTCGAGGGCGTCGGCCTCGGCGGCGGAATGCGCTATGTCGGCGCCACCTGGGCGGATGCCGCCAACACGCTGAAGGTGCCTGACTCGACGGTGTTCGACGCGGCGATCAGCTACGCCCATGACAATTGGCGGGTGGCGGTCAACGCCTCCAACCTGTTCGACCGCACCTATGTCGCCGGCTGCAGCAGCCCGACCGCCTGCTATTACGGCGACCGGCGCACGGTGAAGCTGACCCTGGGCGCCACCTGGTGATCCGGCGTCTCATGGCGCTGGCACTGGGCGCGGCGCTGCTGCTCGGCCTGGCCGCGGCACCGGCCCGGGCGCAATGGCCGCGGACGGTGACCGACATCCTCGGCCGCAGCGTGGTGATCGACCACGAGCCGCGTCGCATCCTGCTGGCCGAAGGCTTCCAGCTGGTCACCCTGGCGCTGCTCGATCCCGATCCGGTGTCGCGGCTGGCCGGCTGGGGCGGCGACCTGGAGACGCTGGACCCCGCCACCTACGCCCAGTTCCAGACGCGCTTCTCGGCGCTGGCGGCGGTGCCGCTGGTGGGGCAGGGCAGCGGCGAGACCTTCTCGATGGAACAGGCGCTGGTGGTGGCGCCGGACCTCGCCATCTTCAGCAGCTGGCAGGCGCTGGCGACCAGCCCGGAGGATGTGGTCCGGCCCTTCGCCCAGGCCGGCATCCCGGTCGTGTTCATCGATTTCTACCAGTCGCCGCTGGACCATACGGTGCCCAGCCTGCGGCTGCTCGGCCAAGCCCTGGGTCGGGAGGCGGCGGCGGAGTCCGTCACTGCCTTCATCGAGGCGCATCTGGCGCGGATCCGTGAGCGGATGGTTGGCGCCGGTCCCGGGCCGCGGGTGATGCTGCACGCTTATCCCGGCCAGTGGGCCTGCTGCTGGTCGGCCGGCACCGGCAGCCTGGGCGAATTCCTGACGCTGCTGGGCGGCCGCAACATCGGCGCCGAGCTGTTCCCGACGCCGAATGGCGGCCAGCTGAACCTGGAATATGTCATCGCGGCGGATCCCGAGGTTTATATCGCCACCGGCCTACCGCAGCTCGATCAGCCCGGCAGCATCCGCATCGGCAGCGGGGTCGACGCGGCGACGGCCAGGGCCGGGCTGGCGGCGGTGGTGGCGGAACCCGGCCTGTCCGGCCTGTCGGCGGTGCGGCAGGGGCGGGTGCATGCGATGTGGAACTTCTTCAACGCCAGCCCGCTGAACATCGTCGGGATCGAGGCGCTGGCCCGCTGGATCCGGCCGGAGCTGTTCGGCGATCTCGACCCGGCCGCGACGCTGGCGGAGATCAACCGCCGCTTCCTGGCGGTGCCGCTGCAGGGAACCTACTGGGTCAGCCTCGACGACGAGCCATAGCGCCGGACGCGGTCAGACCATCAGCCGGCTGGTCTCGCCCCCCCGGCCCGGCAGGACCGGCGCGGCCTCCGCGGCGATCTCGAGCGGCTGGTACTGGCCGATCAGCAGCACCGCCTGGGTGCGCAGCGTCTCGCTCAGCAGCACGGCGCCGCGGCCCATCTCCTCGGTCACCAGGAACAGCAGCCGTTCGATGGCATCGAGATGCTGGGTGCGCAGGGCACCGGCAAGGCGCTGCTCCCGCCGCTGCGGGTCGAGGATCGCGTCGTACAGGCGGTCGAGGTGATCGACCAGCGTGGTGGCGCAGCCGATGACGACCGCGTCGCCCTCAGTCGAGGCGAACCGGATCGGGGGTACGATGCGCGTGAGCCGATCCATGGCGCAGGGCCTTTTCCGGACATCGATCGCTCACGATCCGCCGGTTCGGGCCGTTTGGCAACCTCCGAAGCAAGGCCAGGTGGATGTTTTATCCCGCGGATTTTCCAGGGATTTTAGGGGCTGTCGAGATATCGCGCCTGGAAGGTGCCGAGATCGCGCTGGAAGGCGTCGAGGCTGTAGCCCGACTGATCGGCCGGCGGGCTGCGGTCGTTCAGGATCGCGTGCAGAATGCATTCCTGCATGCGGCCCAGGCTGCCGCCCTCGCGGGCCGCGCGCATGGCGCAGCCGATCCACTGCACCTCTTGCGGGCTCGGCGGAAAGCCGTCCTCCCAGTTCTGACGCTGGATGCGCAGCCAGAAATGCAGCGTCTGTGCAAGGCTCTGGCCGTCGCTCATCATGTGGTCCGTCGTCTGCATTACCCAGACAAAAGCCCCGGCCGTCGGTTTTGTTCCGCCGGGCACGATCCGGCCAGACCTGCAGCTGCTGCCCGCCTGCCGGTCGCGGGATCGATGGCCAATCCGTGTCCGCCAGCCGAAAGGAAGTCGTTCCCAATGCCGCAGCGTGAGGGGCCATCCCTCACTGTTGCGCCGCGGTCCCCGATCGACGCAGAGTGCGCCGATGATCGGGACCCAGACGCGCAGACGCCGGCCGGCGGCCGGGACAGCGGACAAGGCGGCCAGACCGCGGACCAAGCCGTCCGAGGTGCGGCGGCGTGAACTGCTGGATGCCGGCGAGGCGCTGGTGCTGCAGAAGGGCATTGCCGCCACCAGCATCGACGACATCGCCGCCGCCGCCGATGTGGCCAAGGGCACCTTCTACCTCTACTTCGCGTCCAAGGAGGCGCTGGTCGAGGCGCTGCGCGAACGCTTCGGCGAGCGCTTCACCGCCAGCATCGCCGCGGCAGAGGCGCAGGCCGACCCGGCGGACTGGCCGGCCCGGCTCGGCGCCTGGCTGGCGGGTGGCGTGGCGGCGTATCTCGACCAGGTCGCTTTGCATGACGCGCTGTTCCACACGCCGGACCTGCTGTCGCGCCAGCGCCGGGTCGCCGGCCACCAGGGCCCGTCGCGCGGCCTGGCCGACCTGCTGCACGGCGGCAATGCGGCCGGGGCCTGGGCCGTGGCCGATCCCGACACCACGGCGGTGCTGCTGTTCTACGCCTTCCATGGCGGCGTCGACCACGCCATCGCCGAAGGTCGCACCGGCGATGTGGCCGCGCTGATCGCCGGGCTGAAGGCTTTCTTCCACCGCGCTTTGGCGATCGACCCTCCGGCTGATTGATTCTGGGGCTAAGCCCGCCGGATCGCTTCGCCTGCGGGCTCGCGATGGCGGTGACGGTATGGGATTGGCGCGGCCGGCTCTCCCCGACGCCATCGTTGCAAGCGGACCGGATGCCCCGGAACCCCGCACCCCCTCAGGCCTGCGACGAATACCCGCCATCGACCGGGATCGCGGCACCGGTGACGAAGTCGGAGGCCCGGCTGGACAGATAGACCGCGGTGCCGGCCAAATCGTCCGGCACGCCCCAGCGGCCGGCCGGGGTGCGGGCCACCACCCGCTCGTGCAGCCCGGGCACCTCGACGCGGCCCTGCTGGGTCAACTCGGTGTCGATCCAGCCAGGCAGGATGGCGTTGACCTGGATGCCGTGCTCGGCCCAGGCGGTGGCGCAGGCCTTGGTGAACTGCACCACGCCGCCCTTGCTGGCGCTGTAGGGTGCGGCGAAGGAGGCGCCGAAGATCGAGGTCATCGACCCGATATTGACGATCTTGCCGGCGCGCTGGCGCTGCAGGGTCGGGAACACCGCCATCGAGGCCAGGAAGGTGCTGGTCAGGTTGGCGTCGATCAGCGCCCGCCACTCCGCCAGCGAATACTCCTGCGGCGGCTTGCGCCAGTTGGTGCCGGCGTTGTTGACCAGGATGTCGATCCGGCCGTGGCGCTGCAGCGCCGCCTCGGCGAAGGCCTGGCAGTCGGCCTCGACCGTGACGTCGGCGGCGGCGCCCGACACCGGCCGGCCCAGGGCCGCAAGATCAGCCACCGCGCGCTCGGTCTTGGCCGCGTCCCGGCCGACCAGCAGCAGCGAGGCGCCGGCCGCGGCCAGGCCGCGGGCGATGCCCAGGCCGATGCCGCCATTGCCACCGGTGACGATGGCGACCTTTCCGGTCAGGTCGAACATGGAATCTCCTGGTCTGGGTCGAAAACGGGGAAGGGCAGGGCGTTACTTCGCGGCAGGGCGGCCGGCCGCCTGTTCCTCGAGGATGCGCTGCTTGATGATCTCGCGCAGGGTCTGCGCCAGGTTCGGCGTGGCACTGGAGCACATCACCATGATGACGCAGGGGCCGTCGCCGACCGAGAGGTAGCCGTGCTTCATGGTGCTGTCGAGATAGACGCTGTCGCCCGGGTCCAGCTCGATCGGCTCGTAATAGTCGCTGTACAGGCGCATCCGGCCCTCCAGCACCTCGACATACTCCTCGCCGACATGGGAGCTCAGGCCGCCCATCTGCTCCGGCTCGGTGGCGCGCACCTCGACCCGGATCGGAATGATGCGCTTATGGGCCACGTCGCTGCACAGATAGGTGTAGCTGTAGAATTCGGTTTCCAGCCGCTGGCCCTCATGCTGGCGGCTGACGCTGCGCCGGGCCACCACCACCGGCGGGCTGGCGGTCTCGCCCGACGAGAACAGGTCGGCGATCTCCACGCCCAGGCCGCGGGCCAGCTGCAGGATCTTGTCGTAGGTCGGCGACAAGAGGCCGTTCTCGATCTTCGACAGGGTCGAGGCGGCGATGCCGGTCATGGTGGCGACTTCGGCCAGGGTCCAGCCGTGATGGGCGCGGCGTTCGCGCAGCAGCCGGCCCAGCGGCGGCAGGTCGTCGGTCATGACACGCTCTCGATCATGCTTTGGAATGTCTCTCCGGGTCCCGTCAGGCGGCTCACCGGCGCGCCGCCATGCTGTCCTTCAACGACAACGCGCCCAGCACCGCAAGCGACATCGTCACCAGCAGCACCAGCGCCACCAGCGCATTCACCTCCGGCGTGAAGCCGACGCGCATCATCGCCCACAGCCGGATCGGCAGGGTGGCGTCGCCGCCGACCAGGAAGAAGGTCACCAGAGTCTCGTCGAAAGACAGGGTGAAGGCCAGCAGCGCGCCGGTGACGATGGCCGAGCGCAGCTGCGGCAGCACCACGAACAGGAAGGTCTGCAGCCCGGTGGCGCCGAGGTCCAGCGACGCCTCGATCTGGCTGTTGTCCAGGCTGTCCAGCCGCACCGTGATCATGCGGTACAGGATGGCCAGCACCAGCACGGTGTGGCCGATGGTGACGGTGACCAGGCTGCGCTCGATGCCCAGCTCGCGGAACGCCACCAGGAGCGAGATGCCGGTGATGATGCCGGGCAGCACGAAGGGCAGGAAGATCACGAACTCGACCAGCGGCCGGCCGCGCCGGGTGCCGGTCTTCATGTAGTAGGCAAGGCCCAGCGCCAGGACCAGCGCCATCAGCACCGCCGCGGCGGCGACCGCCAGGGTGTGGCCCAGGGCGGCCAGCATTTCCGGATTGTCGGCCAGGCCGGCATACCAGTGCAGGCTGAAGCTGGACCAGTCGATCGCCTGGCCCTTGAGGTCGAAGAACGAGGCCAGCACCACGGCCAGCGCCGGGCCGTACAGGGCGGCGAAGACCAGGGCGGCCACCAGCCACAGGGCGATGATGACGATCCGTTCCGGGGCGGTCATTTGACCCTCGCATAGCGGGAGACCAGGGCGGCCAGGCCGATGATCGCGACCACGGCCAGCAGCAGCACCACGGCCAGCGCCGCGCCGAACGGCCAGTTGAAGGCCATGCCGAACTGGCTCCAGATCGCCCGGCCGAAGGTGAAGCCCTGGTTGCCGCCGACCATCTGCGGCGTCAGGAAATCGCCCAGCGCCAGCACCATCACGAACAGGCCGCCGACGATCGATCCCGGCAGGCTCAGCGGCAGCACCACGGTGCGGAAGGTCTGGCCCGGCCGGGCGCCGAGATCGGCGGAGGCGACGGCCAGCGACGGCGGGATCCGCTCCAGCGACAGGAAGATCGGCAGGATGGCGTAGGGCAGGTAGATCACCGCCATGGTGATCATCACGGCGGTCTGGTTGAACAGGAACACCTTGCTCGGCGCATCCAGGATGCCGGTCGACACCAGGGCCCAGTTCAGGAAGCCGTTGTAGCCCAGGATGTTGCGCATGGCGTAGATCTTGACGATGTAGTTCATCGCCAGCGGGATCACGCGGAACAGCAGCATGAAATACCGGAGCCGGCCTTCCAGCCGCCAGATCAGGTAGGCGATGATGTAGCCGAACACCAGCCCGACCGCGGCGACGATGCCGGCCAGCTGCAGCGTGCCGATGAAGACCCTGATGTAGCTCGGCTGGGCCAGGAAGGCGGCGTAGTTGCCCAGGGTGAAGTCATGCGTGACTTGGCCGTCGTTCAGCGACCAGAAGCCGGTCAGCAGGAAGGCGGCCAGCGGCGCCAGGATCAGTGCCGTGGGCAGGCCGTAGACCGCGAGCCGCGGCAGCCAGCGGCCCAGCGCACGGGCGGCGGGCGACGGCGCGCGCAGCCGGGCGGCTTGGTCCAGGGGGGCGAGGGTGTCGGCCATGGCCATCCTCACGCGCCCAGCACGCTGACATCGGCGTCGGACCAGAACACCGAGATCGGGTCGCCGACATCGGCGCTGCCGTCGAATTCCGGCGTCGGCAGGCGGATCTTGACGCTGCTGTCGCCCAGCCGGACGACGATCTGGGTGGTGGCGCCCAGGAAGGTCAGGCTCTCGACCGCGCCGGTGGCCGATCGCCGCTCCGCCCCTGGCCGCAGGCTCAGGCTCTCCGGCCGGATGGCGACGGCGGTCGGGCTGCCGGAGGCGGGGGCCAGCACGTGCCGGCCCAGCGGGCTGTCGATGCCGGCCGCACCTGCGGCCGTGGCGGGCAGCAGGTTGTTCTCGCCGAAGAACCGGGCGACGAACTCGCTGCGCGGCCGGTAGTAGATCTCCTTCGGCGTGCCGACCTGTTCGACCCTTCCATGGTCCATGACCACGATGCGATCGGACATCGAGATCGCCTCCTCCTGGTCATGGGTGATGAAGATGAAGGTGGTGCGGATGCGGCGCTGCAGGTCTTTCAGGAACTCCTGCATCGACCGGCGCAGCCCCGCATCCAGCGCCGCCAAAGGTTCATCCAGCAGCACCACCCGCGGCTCGCAGATGATGGCGCGGGCCAGCGCCACGCGCTGGCGCTGGCCGCCGCTCAGCTCGCCGGGATGGCGGCCGGCCTTGTCGGACAGGCCGACCACCGCCAGCGCCTCGGCCACCCGCCGGTCCACCTCCGCCTTCGGCCGGCGCCGCATGCGCAGGCCGTAGCCGACGTTGCGCGCCACGGTCATGTGCGGGAACAGCGCGTAGTCCTGGAACACCGTGTTGAACGGCCGCCGGAAGATCGGCGTGTCGGTGATGTCCGTCCCGTCGAGCAGGATCCGGCCGGTGCTCGGGGCGGTGAAGCCGCCGAGCATGCGCAGGATCGTGGTCTTGCCCGAACCGGACGGGCCCAGGATGGTCAGGAACTCGCCGTCGCCGATCTCCAGGTCGAAGGGCTGCAGCACGGTGACCGCGCCGTAGGATTTGCCGATGCCGGCAAGGCGGATGAGGCTTCGGAATGTCATGGCGGCCCTCTCTGACGGCCCGGGCGGTGACGATCAGTTGGCCGGCGTGGCCTTGATCTCGTTCCAGAGGTCGATGCGCTTGGAGAAGCTTTCCGGCGCCTGCAGGAACACCAGCTTGTCGGCATAGGTCAGGCCGATCGCGGCGTTGGCGTCGGCGTTGGTGGTGTTGCCGTAGCCGGTCTTCTCGCTGATGTAGGTGCCCACCTTCTTGTCCAGCATGGCGTCGACCCAGGCCTGGGCCAAGGCGGGGTCGCGGGCGCCGGCGCTGATCGCCCAGCAGTCGATCCAGCCGATCGCCCCTTCCTTCGGAATGACCAGCGCGGCGTCGATGCCCTTCTTCTGCAGCTGCGGCACCTGCGGCTCGCCCATCGACATCATCAGGTCGATGCCACCCTGGGCGAAGATGCTGACGCCGTCGTCGAAGCCGGCATAGTAGGACAGCACGGTGCGCTTCTGGTCGATCAGCTTGGCCTTGATCGCGGCGAACTGGTCGTCGGTCAGGTTGAATGGGTCCTTGTAGCCCAGGGCCAGGGCTGTCGTGACGATGGCGTTGTTGGCGTCGTCCATCGCCAGCACCCGGCCGGCATATTTGTCGTCCCACAGCACCGACCAGCTGTCGGGCGGGGTCGGGAACGCCTTCTTGTCGTAGATCAGCGGGATCGAGCCCCAGGCGAAGGGCACGGCATAGGTCTTGCCGTCGAACACGATGGCCGAGACGTCGTGGAAGGCCGGCAGCAGGTTGGCGGCGTTCGGGATCTTCGACAGGTCGATCGGCTGGACCAGCTTCTCCTGCACCAACCGCTTGTAGGACGAGGTCTCGATGGCGATGACGTCGTAATCGTCGCCCTTGCTGGCGGTCATCTTGGCGAAGATCTCGTCGACGCTGCCGGTGTAGGTGATCTTCACCGTGGCGCCGGTCTTCTTCTCGAACGCCTCGACCCAGGGGGCGTCGGCATAGCCCTCCCAGGTCAGGATGCGCAGCTCCTTCTCCGCCGCCGCGGCGGGCAGGGCCACGCCAGCCAGCGCCGCAAGAATGCAGGCGCCCATGACGAACTCACGCCGTCTCACCATCTCAGCCTCCTGTTTGTTCGTTCTTTGATGTCAGACCTTGGCCGCGCCGAGCGGCTTCTCGGCGTTGGCGTAGTCGATCGCGGTGCGGCGCCAGCCGGCCGCGTGCTTGTCCCAGTACAGCGTCTTCAGCCGGGCGCTGACCGGCCCCGGCCGGTCGTTGCCCATGACATGGCCGTCGACCCGGGACACCGGCATGACGCCGCCCGCGGTGGTGGTGCAGAACATCTCGTCCGCCTGTAGCAGGTCCTCGCGCCGCAGCGGCGCGATCCGGGCGGGCAGGCCGATCTCGTCGCACAGCTCCAGCACGGACCGGCGGGTGATGCCCTCCAGGGAGCCGCGATCCGGCGTCAGCACCGCGCCGTCGCGCACCACGAAGACGTTGAAGCCGGGCCCTTCGGTGACGAAGCCCTCGGCATCCAGCAGCACGGCGGTGTCGGCGCCCTGGTCGTGCGCTTCCAGCAGGCCGCGGGTCAGATCGCCCCACTGGTAGTTCTTGATCGTCGGGTCGACCGAGCTGCTGGCGACGCGCGGGATCGAGGCGATGTGCAGATGGGCCCCGCGCTCCTGCACCGCCGGCGGGATCACGTCGATCCAGGGAATGGCATAGGCGATGAAGCTGTTGTCGCAATCGGCCGGCCGGCGCGACCCGAACACCCGGGGCCGGCCGCGGGTGCAGATCATGGCGACATAGGCGTCGCGCAAGCCGGATAGGGCGACGCAGCGCGCCACGATCGTCGCGATCTCCGCCCGGTCATGCGGCGGGGCCAAGCGCATCCCGGCCAGCGAGCGTTCGAACCGGTCGAGATGGTCGGCCAGGCGGAAGAAGCCGCCATCCCGGACATGCACGACGTCATAGGTGACGTCGGACCGGGTGAAGCCCCAGTCGAGCACCGAGATCTTGGCATCGGCAGCCGGGACATACGCCCCGCCGACGAACGCCGCCCCGGCCGAATAATCGTGTCCGCTGTCGGTCATGCGCCGCCCTGTCTGCCCGGCCGTTGCGGCCGGTCCCTTGGTCTGGATTGGCCGGCAGCATGCGCAACGAATGTCTCATTGGCAATAGAAATTTCGTATACGAATTTTTGTTTGACCTTGCGAAATCGACGTCACATTCTCTGCCGCAGCCGCCCGGCCGCTATAAGCAACCGGTGCAGACGATCCAAACGGGGAAGCGACATGGTTTCAGCGACGGACACGGCCGCGCTTGGCTCGACAAAGCTGAGGGTGACGCGGCTCGGCCTCGGCACGGCGCCGCTCGGCGGGCTGTACGAACCGGTCAGCAACGCGCTGGCGGATGAGACGATCGCCAAGGCCTGGGATCTCGGCCTGCGCTTCTTCGACACCGCGCCGCAATACGGCAACGGCCTGTCGGAACGCCATCTCGGCCGGGTCCTGGCGGGCAAACCGCGCGACAGCTACGTGCTGGCGACCAAAGTCGGCCGGCTGCTGCGCGTGCCTGACCAGGCGCAGGAGGACGCGTTTTACAAGGGCACCCCGCCGGAACGGCCGGTGTTCGATTTCAGCTATGACGGTGTGACGCGGTCGCTGGAGGAAAGCCTGGAGCGGCTGGGCGTCGACCGCATCGACGTGCTGCACATCCACGACCCCGACGATCACTACGACGCCGCCGTTGCCGGCGCCTATCGCGCCCTCGACAGGCTGCGCGCCGACGGGGTGATCGGCGCGGTCGGCGCCGGCATGAACCAGGCCGAGATGCTGGCCCGCTTCGCCCGCGACGGCGTGTTCGACTGCTTCCTGCTGGCCGGCCGCTACACGCTGCTGGAGCAGAACTCGCTCGATGATTTCATGCCGCTGTGCGAGGCGCGCGGCATCGGCGTCATCATCGGCGGCGTCTACAACAGCGGCATCCTGGCCAACCCGAATATCGGCGCGAAGTTCAACTACCAGGACGCCGATCCGGCGCTGATCGTCCGGGCCCAGGCGCTGGACGCGGTGTGCCGCCGCCACGACGTGCCGCTGAAGGCCGCGGCGATCCAGTTCCCGACGGCGCATCCGGCCGTCGCCTCGATCCTGACCGGCGCGCGCAACACGGCCGAGCTGGCGGAGAACGAGGCGCTGTTCCGCCACCCGATCCCGGCCGATCTGTGGGCCGAGCTGCGCGCCGAGGGCTTGATCGCCCCGGCGGCCCCGACTCCATGATCCGCCACGCCGTGACCATGCCCGCCACCGAATTCAACAAAGGACCTGCACCATGCTGATCGGCATCGATCCCATCCTGAGCCCGGACATCCTGCACGGCCTGCGCGCCATGGGGCATGGCGACGAGGTGGTCATCGCCGATGGCAGCTTCCCGGCCGAAACCGTGGCCCGGCGGCTGGTGCGGATGGAGGCGGCCGACCTCCAGCGCATGCTGGCGGCGGTGCTCAGCGTGCTGCCGATCGATGAATCCGAGCCCGACCCTGTCGTGGGGATGGAGGTGATCGGCAACCCGACCGAGGTGATGCCGGCCCACACCCTGATCCGCGACGCGCTGGGCCGGGTCGCAGGCGGCCACCAGCTGACGCTGCTGGAGCGCTTCGCTTTCTACGACCGGGCCAAGCAGGCCTCGCTGGTGATCGCCACCGGCGAGCGGCTGTTCTACGGCAACGTCATCATCCGCAAGGGCACGGTGGCGGCGTAGCGGGTCTTCACGGGCGCTGTCACGGCGCCCATGCTCCGCTACGTTGGGCGCGGTTGAGGAGGAGGGATCCATGATCCGCTGCGCCTTTGTCGAATGGCCCGAAGGGCTCGATCCCGCTGGTGCCGGGTGGGATGCGGTCCGCCGGCAGGTCGAGGCGGCGCGGCCGGACCTGCTGGTCACCAACGAGATGCCGTTCGGCCCGTGGCTGGCCGGCGCGCAGCGGTTTGACCGGGACGCGGCGGCGCGCAGCGTCGCGCTGCACGAACGCGGCCTGGAAGCGCTGGGCGCCCTCGGCGTGCCGGCGGTGATCTCGTCCCGCCCGGTCCTGGCCGGCGACCGGCTGGCGAACGAGGCCTTCGCGCTGGAGGCCGGCCAGGTGCAGCCGCTGCACCGCAAACGGTTCTTCCCCGAGGAAGCCGGCTGGTATGAGGCGACCTGGTTCCGGGGCGACGGCGGCTTCGACCTGCATCGGGTCGCCGGGCTGGCGGTCGGCGTGCTGCTGTGCACCGAGCTGATGGTCAACGAGCATGCGCGGCCCTAC